>JBJTRR010000322.1:0-16653 GCA_046076185.1 bacterium
TTTCAACTATGAGCGGGACATTATCCAATCGTCCTTAATTGTGCCTTAAAATATTGACAAAAGTAATAGATATCAGAAATTCTGGTTGGGTGATTAATTCAGGCGATCTTACCAGAAATGAATGCTTGGTGAACCCGATTAAAACTGGTAATTCAGGACTTGAGGGAAAATACAGGATTTTCTTTTGAAAATACTGATATTGAAATAAACAGCCTGAATACATCTTCTTTGATCTGGTTGCCGGCTTGAGAGCTTTATCATCTTAAAAATTACCTGATACATTGCATCTCGCGATATTAATTTAATTTGATAGTAAAATACTCCTGACAAATGACACCAGATTATCTTGGTACGAGAAAAACGAGATAGATCCGATAAAAAAAATTTGGCCGTTCAAAAACATAATGATGATCTATATTATTGATTACCAAAATATTTATTTGTGGTTGCAACAAACCTAAAATCTTCGCCAACCGGATTAACCCTTTCGCTTTGATCGTCACCATCGCTATAATCCATACATCGCTTAACGCCGGGACGACTTTATTTCCAATTGAGCGTGCCTCTTGCCGCGGCTGATGGGATAACTAATTGGAGTTCGAGAGTCTGACAGCGGATTGTTGAGTGATCATCGTATGGGCGCAGGATGTGCATCGGTGTGTGGAGTAGCCCATGACACGGACAGGCTCAATGGTTCAATCGCAGGACTGGATACGTGAACTGCTCTTTGATCAGGGCTTCCTCGCCCTGATGAAGGGAGAGTCCGTAAAGGTCTATCTGACAATGCTTTCCGCCTGTGGCGGCGAGCCCGGCAAAAGCGTGACGATGTCGTTAAAATCGCTTCAGGAAGCGACGGCACTTTCATGCCCCACCGTGATTGAAAGCCTGGAGCGTCTGGAAAAACTTGGCCTGGTCGTTTCGACCGCGCGCAAGAGCGGCTCGCCCAACACCTATTACATCCCAGGCCCACCGATTCAGTCGTAACCACACAAACCACCGCTGCTGACACCCACTGTGCCCCTTTCGCCCGGTCATTGATCGACCAGGCGTAACCAGGAAACCCAGGACGGATTCCAGATGGATCCCTTTTTCTTCCGCGTTGAACATAACCTTCTGAAGTCAGAAGCCTTTAAGCAACTCAATGGCTCAGCCATCAAAGTTTACCTGACCATCGGGCTTTATTCCGACTTCGGAACCGGCTGGGCTTACCCAAGCATCCGCACCATCGCCAAGCAAAGTGGCCTGAGCCGGCAAACCGTGCTCAACGCCATCGAAGAACTTGTGAACCTTGGCATGCTGGCCACCTCGAAATCAACCGGCAGGTCAACAGCGTACCGAATTCTTCAGAACACCCCCGTCAGACCGTCCTCAAAAGATAAGAAACAACGCTCAAACCCGTCTAATAATTTTAGTGTACAGCCCCAAACCGGTCCAGAATTTTTAGAGGATGCCATCCCAACTGTTCTGAATTATGGAACACCTCTGGATGAAACCGGTCTAATTTCTGAATCCGAGGAGGCCCAGTTTTGGGCCGAGGCTGTTCCAGAAAGTGGGCCCAAACGAGATAAGACAAACAAGAGTCATAAGAACGACAGCGTACCAACCATCGACATTCCCGGCACACCGTTCCAGGTTTCACTGACTGGCGTGTTGTTGAGTCGTTTACCAATCAAAGACGTTCTTGTTGAGTCGAAGATTGCCCCCATTACCGCCGACCAGATTACCAGACAATATGACTCTCAAACCATTATCCGCGTGATTCTTAACTCAATCTTTCTTAACAAATCGGGCAAACTGCAAAACGCCGCAGGCTATATAAGAATGGGCGTGGAAAAGGCTTACGACCTGCTGCCCCAGATGGCGAAGATGATTGAAACCCGCCGGCAGAAGCTTGAAACCGAGCAGCAGGCGGTGCTTGCCAAAGAACGCAAACGCCATGAGGCTGACCAACTTGCAATGGAAGAAGCGGCGATTAACCTGGTCATCGAAAACATGAATCGCGATGAACTCGACAAAATCATTCGCCGGGCCGTCAGTTCCCTGCCTGACACGCTGGTCAGGCGCAACCCGTCGATCACCAACCCGCTGATCCGGGCCCGGGTTTATGAACTGATCAACCGCACCATGGAAGATAACTGATTTTTTTTTACGCCCGAATCAGTTCGCCTTACGGAAGACCAGCAGGTCGCGCACCTGGCCCAGCAGTTTACGCTCGTCACGCGATTTTGTTATCTCGTCGGGCCGGTAAGTGCTCTCCATCGGGCATGAAATGCGCCTGACGGGCTTGAGCCCCATTGCATTTAAAATGCCATAAGTTTCAAAAACATGGTCAATATAATTGCAATTTTCTGGAACGTCTCGCTCGGTCTGGTTGGCAATCAGCACAGCCACTACGCCGCCGGGGCGTAAAATGGCGTAAATGTTTTGATATACGCAGGCCATGCTCTGCCGCCAGCCTTCCATGCCCAGCGACGAAACACTGGCCGGGTCGTATTGCTCGCGCAGCATTGAGAAATATGGCGGGTCGAGAAAAACCAGATCACAGCCCCTGGCTGCTTCAGGCAGCGGCATTTCGGCGATATTCCAGCGGGAAATGTCTTGCCGCGAGGGCTTGATATCATACGCAAGGCACTTGCGGCCAAGGCTTTGGCAAACGTCAACCGTGGTGCCGCCGCCGGCCATGGGGTCAACCACCAGGTCGCCCGGCTGGCTGAAATAGTAAATCGTATTGGCCACGATCCCGGCCGGAATCGAGCCAGGATAGCGCATGCCATAGCTGCGGTCGTGCTTGAACGACCAGACATCGTAAGGCGTTGGCACAAAGTCGGTCGCCAGGTGGTCTCGCCGGCGAAGGTCCTTAAACGCCGCGAAAACCGTCTTCATGCCGGCATCAAGCTCGGCCAGAAGTTGCCGGGCCCGCTCGTCGCCCGAACCCGCCGCCAGCCAGACGGCCCTGGCCTGCCGGTAAATATCCTTGCCGCCAATCCCAATAGCTTCCGCAATGGCCGCGTCTGTTCGATGGGGCGGCGTTTTGCGACCTCGACCGGCTGAATCAGCACGCCCCTGCCCGGCCGGAGTGTCGGAATTCAGACACTCCCGCGCTTCGTCATAAATTTTCAGCCCCCGGCCCTGTTCCAGGTTAGCCAGGCTTCGGGCCCTTGCCTCGGCCTGAAGCAGCCTCTCCATCAGGTCGGCTTCGCGCATCCGGTCTGAAAATCGCTTGGCCCGCTGCTGGTTCGAAGCCAGAATCCACCAGCGTCGCTGGTCGTCGTCGGCCGGTTGCCGCACCAACGCCGCAATCTCGCTCCAGCCCAACCTCTTCGCCGCTGCCAGCCGCCGCGACCCGGATATCACCTGAAAAGCTTTGTCCAAAGGCTCTACCAGAATCGGGCTCAGCTGGCCATCACGCAAAAGGCTTTGCTCAAGCTCGTCAAGCCCCTGCGGCTGCTGGTAAAGCCTGGCCAGCTCAGGGCAAATGTCAAGCTCGTCAAGCCGCAGGCGAACGATCCCGGCCCCTGCCCGGTTTTCTGCCGCAAGGCCTGATTTTCGCTCTTTTCGCCTGCCCATCGCTGAAGACATCCTGCCTTCTCCCGCTCCGTCGCCATCTGCGTAAACGCCAGCACGCTATGATCCTAGCCTCTCACCAGATTTTGTCCAGTGTGAATTTACACGTCAGAAATATTGATAAATTTACATATCTAAATTCATTAACATGATGGATTTTGCCATACGATTTGTTAGAATCCAGTCATTCAGAACAACATGAGCCTTTTTGACAGGGTTTATCCATGAGCCGCCGCCTTGGTTTGCTGCTTTTTCTCGCCTTTGCACTGACAGCCCGGGCGCAGGAGATTAAGCCTGCCAAACCGCTTTTTGATCCGGTTGAAAAGGAGGTGGAAGGCTGGAAGGTCTGGCTTGACCCGGCTTTATTGTCGGGCGAGCATGCCGAACTGGGCCGGCAGTCGATCGGGATGCTGGCCAATCACCTGCAGCGAATCAAAATTCTGGTCGATCCAAAGCCTCTGGCCGATTTGCAGAAGGTGGGTATCTGGCTGGAACTTGACAACCCCCGGCTGAAAACCATGCAGTATCACCCCAGCCGCGAGTGGCTGGTGCAAAATGGCCACGACCCCCGCCTGGCCCGCAAGGTGCACATCACGCAGGCCCGGCAGCTACTTTCGCGAGAGCAGATGCTCAAGCATCCGGCGGTGGTGTTGC
Source organism: bacterium (assembly GCA_046076185.1). Classification (GTDB taxonomy): domain Bacteria; phylum Planctomycetota; class Planctomycetia; order Isosphaerales; family Isosphaeraceae; genus QWQI01. The sequence continues at coordinate 4,219 of JBJTRR010000322.1, forward strand.
ACGAGCTGGCCCACGCTTACCACGACCAGTTTCTCTCGTTTGACGAGCCAAGAGTCATCGCTGCTTATGAATCAGCCAGAAAGGCTGGAAAATATGAAAATGTGCTGCTTTACACCGGTAAAACCGTAAAGCACTATGGCCTGACAAACCATAAGGAATATTTTGCCGAAGCGACCGAGGCCTATTTTTACCGGAATGATTTTTATCCATTTCTGCGGGCCGAACTGGCTGAATACGACCCTGAGATGCACGCCCTGCTGGGCAAAATCTGGGAAGCGAAATAATCATGCTGAAACTGAAATATCTGCTGATTCTCTTGCTTTTTCCTACATTAGTCAAAGCCACCCCGCCCAATATTGTGGTCATTATGGCCGACGATCTTGGCTATTCCGACCTTGGCTGCTATGGCGGCGAAATTCGCACGCCGAATCTTGATCAACTGGCCAGAAACGGCCTGCGATTCAGCCAGTTTTACAACACCGCCCGGTGCTGGCCTTCTCGTGCCGCCCTGCTCAGCGGCTATTACGCCCAGCAGGTGCGCCGCGACGCCATTCCCGGCCTTGAACCCACTGGCGGCCAGGGCACCCGCCCGGCCTGGGCCAGGCTTCTGCCGCAGTATCTCCAGCCGCTGGGCTATCGCTCATATCATGCAGGCAAGTGGCATGTTGATGGCCCTGTCCTCGCCGGTGGTTTCGACCATTCCTATGCCCTGAATGACCACGACCGCAATTTCTACCCGAAAAACCACACCGAAGACGACAAGCCCCTGCCAGCGGTCGAGCCCGGCACCGGCTATTTCACCTCAACAGCCATTGCCGATTACTCCATCAAATATCTCAAAGAGCATGCCGCCAATCATGCCGCCAAGCCGTTTTTCAGCTTTGTGGCGTTCACCTCGCCCCACTTCCCCGTGCAGGCACCGGCTGATGATATCGCGAAATACAAGTCTGCCTACGACAAAGGCTGGGACGACCTGCGCCTGACGAGGCTGGCCCGCCAGAAGGAGCTGGGAATCTTTTCGGGCCCGATTTCGGCGATTGAGCGCGAACAGGGCCCGCCCTATGCCTTCCCTGAGGCGATCAAAAAACTTGGCCCGAATGAAGTCAACAGGCCGCTGGAATGGTCTTCGCTGAATGCCGACCAGAGAGCCTTTCAGGCTGCGAAAATGGCGGTGCATGCCGCCATGGTTGACAGAATGGACGCCGAAATCGGCCGGATTGTTGACCAGCTCAGGGCGATGAATGTGCTGGAAAATACCGTGATCATGTTCGTCTCTGACAACGGTGCCAGCGCCGAGATGATGGTGCGCGGCGACGGCCACGACCCTTCGGCCCCGGCCGGCTCGGGCAAAACCTTCCTGAGCATCGGCCCCGGCTGGTCAAGCCTGGCCAATACGCCATTCCGCAAGCACAAAACCTGGGTGCATGAAGGAGGCATCGCCACGCCGTTTATTGTGCACTGGCCCGCCGGAATATCGGCCAGGGGCGAAATTCGCCACACGCCCGCCCATTTGATTGACATTGTGCCCACTTTGCTGGCCGCTGCCGGCACGTCGGCTGAAAAGGTTGCGGCGGCTGATGCCCCGGCTTCGCCCGGCAAAAATTTGCTGCCTGCCTTTACGACAAATGCCGGAATCAGCCGCGATTCTCTCTGGTGGCTGCATGAAGGCAACCGGGCCCTGCGCGTGGGCGACTGGAAGATTGTGGCCACCAAAGCCGGCGAGTGGGAACTTTATGACCTGGCCAGCGACCGCGCCGAGACCAATAATCTGGCCGCTGCCATGCCTGATAAAGTGCGTGAAATGGCGGCTTTTTGGTCGGCCCGGCTCGAAGAATTCAAGGCCCGTGCGGCAAAAGATATCCCGGCCAAAGCCGCCCCACGCAAAAAGGCCAGGAAGGCGGCATAATCAAAAAATCCGATATTCCCGGAAATACATCCAGCAATACGTGCTGCAGACTGACGCAAACCCTGCGTTTTAAAACCGTTAATCACCCGCAAGTTTCGGTTAATGCCTGGTGTATAATTATTGTCAAAACATGTTGATTATTTTATTCGAGTATTGACACGCCAGAATACCCAAATTAACTTGGATCAAAGTATCCGTTTTCAGATCCTCGTGTTTTTGAACTGCAATTGCACGACATTCAACCATCAGTCAGAGATAAAGTCGCTCATGAATCTGCTCTCACGATTTAACTCATCAAGAACGACCCGAAGTGCTAACAAATCTCGGAATACGTCTGCAAATCAATTCCGAAAATTCTTTGCCGACACCGACATTCAGCTTGAGTCGCGCGAGCTTCTGGCCATTAACCCGGGCACCGTTTATCAGTCGGCGAATTACATTGACGCCATGGGCAACCGGGTGGATATCACGGTAACGGGGGCCGTAGTAAACCCGCAGTTGCAGGGCTTCACGGTCGAGCTGGCCGGTCTGGCGACCGACAATGCCGATGCTACCACGATTTCTCTGCAGGGGCTGGGCAAGACCAACGGCGTGCAGATTGTGGTCACGCCCGTGGAACAGCCCAACGCAGGCCCGAATTTCAACCGGATTTTCAGCTCGGGTTATACAAATGTTGGCTGGATCAAATCGGCTGATTCGACGATGACCGATCTGGGCGGTATTCAGATGAGTGCGGCGATTGTCAATTCCATCCAGCTTGCTGATGTGTCTATTGGCAATATTACGCTTGACCCTGGCCAGGCACCATATGTTGACAGGATCAACACGACGAACAACCAGCAAAGCCTTGATTCGACGAAGTATCAGTCCGTCACCGGGCTGATTCACATGGGCGGGATCAACGCGGCCAAAATTGATTCGCTGGTGATCAATGGCGCCATCAGCAACATTACCGGTAATCCCTACAGCACGGCAACAACCAACGATTTCCGCAGCGTGATCAACGTTTCCGGTCGCATTGGAAGCATCGTCGGCCTGCGCAGCAATATGGCGGCGGCAGTTTATGCCGGCAGCATTGGCTCGGTGCGTGTAGCGGCGATTAATGGCATTTTGAAAACGACCGACCCCACGCGATCGTTCTATATCAACATGCCGGGCACGTTCAATGGTTTTATTGATGTCGCAGGGCACCTTGATATCGGCTTCCCGATGTCTTCTGCCGCCCTGATCACAGGCACCATCATCTCCCACGGTGGCATTTCCGGCACGCTCAAGAGCGACCCTGATACTAACCCGACTCCAACCCCCGACCCGGCCTCGCTGACCGATCCGATCTACCTGCCTGGCGATTTTGTCGGATCTTTGACAAATGAAAGTGCCGCCGTTGGTATTGCCGATGTGAATGTTGACGGCATTGCCGGCTTCCAGCTTTCTTCCAAAAGTAATATCGGCAATCTCTATGCCGGTAGTTTTGGTGGGGCCTTCATCGCCGAAGCAGGCAAAAATATTGGCAATGTCACCGCCAATTCCGGCGAGCTGGCCGGGCACTTCAATGCCGGCAGCGACATCTTCCCCAACGATGGCAACATCGGTCAGTTCAGCGCAGTGGCCGCACTGAACATGAATATTCTTGCTGCAGGCAACGTGGGTGATATTTCATCGCTGACTGGCCTGATGGAATCGCAGTCGATCCAGGCCGGTGGCAATATTGGCAGGATCAGCACCTATCTTGGTATTAACCAGACGTCGTTTGTCGCAGGTGGCGATATTGGCCCCTTCAAGATCAGCTTTGGCGATTTTGCCAACGCCTATGTCAGGGCCTCGAATATCAGGGATATCAACATTGTTGATGGTTCAGTCGAGGCTTCGTCGTTTATCGCTTCCAACGATATCGGCAACATGAGCTCATTCGGCAGCCTTCAGGATTTCGGCATGGAAGACGTGAGTCTCGTGGCCGGGCGAGACATTGGTCAGATCAATGCCTTTACTCATATTGGTGAAGGCATGAGCCAGGTCAAGATTGACGCTGGCCGCAACATTGCCGGCATTACGGGCAAAACGTATGGCGAGTTTGGCGAGCGCACCGGTTCAGGCATGATCCAGACTCACATTGTGGCCGGTGGCAACATTGGCCCTGTGCTTGGCTATTCTTCGGGCGGCACGGGCATGTTCAATTCTACAGTCGTCACCCGCCCGCATATGGCTGTTGACGGCACGATTGACCGCTCGGTGGGCAGCATTGCCTCGATCACCGGCGATGGCTGGCTCGACGGTCTTCGCGATGTGGTTGCCGTGGCCCACACCAGCATTGGTGCAATCACAGGCAGGGCCATCAACAACGGCAGTCTTGATAAAGCCGGGCTGGGTTCCGGCATCAGTGGCGGTTCTTACGATGCCAATTACGGCAGCATTGGCCAGATCATTGGCGAAGGAGCGGCCACCGACGGCTGGGGAATTCAAAACACCCGCTTTCAGGCGACTGATAAAGATAACGGCCGCATTCAGGGCCTGACTGCCTCAGGCAATGCCAATGGCTTGGGCGCCATGAGCCTGACAAATGTTTACGCCGGCTCAATCGGGCCGATTGTGGCCGTGGTGCATGGCGGGCTTGATGGCATTGGCATAGATGGCGGCGAGATTCGTGCCTACTGGGGCAATATTGATTCCATCAACATCAATGTCCGTTCCATCAATGGCGTTGGCCTGCAGGACACAATTGTCCGATCCTCACTTGACATTGGTACGGGCAAAGGCTCGGCCGGTCAGGAAATGGGTGTAAGGGTGGTCGCCTTCAACAATTCGGCGATTTTGCGTGGCGATTTTCAGGCCCGTGGCAATTTCGGTCCGATTTATGCCGAATCAACCAAGGCAGGCAATGGGATTGACCAATCGACTTTCTCGGCTCCTGGCCGAACTTTCTTCCTGCCCGACGACCGAAACGAAGACCCCTATGGACGTTTCAGCACGATTACGGCCATCGCATCCGGTTCGGCTGTCACAGATAATGCCATCACACGATCGACATTTACAGCGATTGGCAATATAGAGAAAATCACTGCCCGATCACGCGGCGGTTATGCGATCATCGGGTCAAACTTCACGGCTGATTCCGATAACAATTACGACCCGAATTCAAGCATTCCGCAGGAACGCCGCGGCAATATCGGCGGCATTGAAGTGGAAGCCGCCGGCCGCAACCTGATCTCTTCCACAGGCATTGATACATCGACCTTCACGGCTGCCAATATTGGCGACATCAAGGTTGATGTGACGACTGTCGAGGGCGGCGATGCGATCAGTGGCTCCACCTTCACGGCCCGCACTTCGGTTTATGATGGCAAGGGTAACTTCAACAACACGGGTTCGATCGGCAATATCACAATTGACAACAAGGCGGACCAGCAGGGTGTTGGTGAAGGGATTTACACCAGCACTTTCTCGGCAGGGCCGGCGGGAACAGGTATTGGCAATATCACCGTCACGTGTGCCAGCGGTGCCGGTATCAGCACATCAACGTTCGACGCCAGCGTGCTGGCCAGCGATGTCGATCAGGAGCTTTACTCCTCCAAAATTGGCAATATCACCGTCAAAACAGGCCGGAACAACAACTTCACGCTTCTGCCTTCGGGTATTGCCCTTTCCACCTTCACGGCGGCGGCCGGTATCGGAAACATCACGGTTGACTCGATCGGCACCGGAATCACCGGCTCGGTCTTCACTGCTGATTTTGACTGGAAATTTAACAATAATGTTGAAGGCAATATCGGCAACATCACCGTGCGGGTTCCAGGCCGGTTTGGCAGCGGGATCGTGGCCAGCACAGTCAACGGCTCAAACATCGGTAACATTTATGTGAGCCTGGTCGATATGGCCGCCCAGGGCATCTGGGGAATCGGCACGAGCAACTTCACGGCATGGAAGGGTTCGATTGGCAACGTCACGGTGATCCATTCCCAGGCCGGCACACCTTATGCCCTGGGCCTGGGCTATGCCATTTTCACATCGACATTCACAGCCCAGACCTCCATCGGTGCCATCACCATTCAGGGCCGCACGCTGGGTGCTGTCTTTATCGTCAATGGCCAGGTCATATTCCAGGCCGTGAAGCCGGCATCAATCCGTGCAACCTCGGTGCCCGTCGGCTCGATCGGGCCGGTTGATGTTCAGGCCGAAGGTAATACCGACCTGACATTCCAGACCAATGGTGCTCTCGGCAATCTCAATATCAGCAACGTGCCTGCTGCCGCATCGGTCAAGCTGAATGTCACTGCGGCAAGCCAGGGCAATCTGGTGATGACAGGTGTCACAGGCCAGCGGCCGGCCATGAATCTCACAACATCAGCCACTTCCCTGGGAAATATCTCGGCCCCGGGCGACCTGAACCTTACAGCCAATTCGCTGAAGATGGCCGGCCAGATCACCTCAGGCGGCAATGCCAGCATCAAGGCGGCCGCCCTGACAACTGCCGGCGACCTGAACGTATCGGGCAACCTGAACGTGAACACCGGCCTGCCGGCCCTGGCACAAATCGGCAGCTTTAATGCCGGCTCGCTGTCGGCGATCAGCAAAAAGGTCTGGATCGGGTCAAAGGGCCTGCAGGGTTCATCCATCGGCCCCATCAATATCGGCTCGATTGCCAAGGGCAAGGGTGAATATCAATTCGCCTTCAGCCAGTTCACCGGCACGCCGAATGCCACCATCGGCGGCAAATCAGCCAACGCCAAAACCGGCGCAGGCCAGGCCTTAAACGGTGCCCGGCTGATCCTCACGGCCAGTGCTCCGGCCGCTGCTGCCAAGTCGTCAAGTGTCAAATCAACCGCCAGGTCAAAGTGATTTTCGTAAGGGTGCCGGGTTTTGCCGCATGCAGGCCCCGTCACTTAACGAATTTTGACTTCTCGCAATGTGCATCAAACCAAAGGCGGCTCAAATGAACGACAATCGAAAGACCAGACACTTTCGCCCTGCGATGAATCAAATTGGGCTGGAACAGCGGCAGTTGCTGGCCACCAACCCGGCTCAGAATATTGTCGGCCCAGCCTTTCCCGGGCCGACAACCCTGCCTGCCAGGCCATTACCGCCCATATTGGCTACGGTGATGGTCGCCCAGCAGGGCGACCCGGCTTTAGACTACTACAACACACTGGTGGCTGGCCAGCGTGCCTATGGCAGCGATTTCACGCAGATTGGCCAGTCGCTGCGAACACCCATTTTTGTGCAGGGCGACCGTATTCCTGTCGGTTCTACCCTGCAATTGCAGGTGCTTACAGGCCTGACATTCTGGAACGGCCGCAGCCGGCCGAATTTCACGCCCGTCAGTAATAATCTTGAAATGAACTTGAAGGGCTCCGGGCAGGATATCCGAATCGGTGCCTATACCGACAAAACCTTTAACGCCTACAATCAAATCATTCGACTTCCGCTTGATATCGGCGTATCAGGGGCCGTGCCCGTCAATCGCACAATTGACGCAGCCCTTGGCTATCGCGGTAATCTTGAAAATGTCAACAGCCGTAACGTGCCGCCCGGGTTTTATGCCTTCACGGCCCTGTGGTCTGATGTCAATGCCAGGGGTGTTCGAGATTCCGACCCTGTGACATTTGTTTTCCGTGTCGGAAACATGTCAGACACGGCCATGAACAGTGCCCTGGCCAGTTTCTCAGAGCCCGCCACGCGCCCGGTTGCCGTTGTTGATATTGTTCCGCATGTGGTCAAGCCTGAATTTCTGGGCAACACCTTCCTGCGTCTGAATGTGCAATTTTCTGATGCTGTGACGGTCTTCGGCAGCCCGCCCCGCCTGCCCATCACCATCAATGGCATCAATCGCTGGGCGAACCTGGAACGAAACACGCCGAAAACCGAGACCCGCAGCCTGCAGTTTGTCTATACACCAACTGTCAGTGAACGGGCCGCGACCGATATCAGAACAGGCACTTCGCTTGATCTCTCATCAGGCAGTTCTCTCAGGTCGGTTGGTGGCACTCAGGCTATCGTCAGCCTGCCACAGACATCTGTCAGTAAAATCTCGACCGGTGCCTATGTTGATTATCAGGTCATCAGCGGCGATATCACCAAAAACACTACGCTGAAGGCCGGCACCCGCTATATTATCGAAGGAGAGGTGCATGTCACAAAAAATGTGACCCTGACAATCGAAGATGGCGTGAAAATCGGCATTCGCAACGGTCGCAGGCCGATCACCAATCTTCTTGATGCTTCGGCGCTGGTGTTCGACAGCGGTTCAAAACTTGTCGTAGGCAAGACCACCCGCCCCGGCACAGCCTATTTCAGCGCTGTTGACATGAATAACCGCGAAGTTCCCTATGCCGATAACGGCGGTGTTTTCTTCTGCGGCACCTACCGGAGTGGCTCTCGCCAGGGCGTGACAGTTGACCTGGCCAAAACCCGCGGACTGAGAGGTTCATTCACGGCTGCGGCCCTCGTCTTCTCTTACTGTGGTCGAACCGACCCGCTGGGCCGTAATAGCGATAAATTCGGCGGCGACGACATGGATCCCATCTCGATTATCGGCATGGGCCCCACTGAGTGGAACATTGCTTCAGTGGAAAGCCGCTTCGCCGGCAACAACGGTTTTGATGTCACCAATTCCAGCTTCACGATAACAAGCCTGGTTGTGGCTGCCCCCATCGAAGATGGCGTGAATGTGACGAGCAGCAATGTGACCATCACCAAAAATCTGAGCATTGAAATGACCGAAAGCCCGGCCAATGACCGCGAGCTGTTTGACCTTGAGGCCGACGACGGCCGAGCCACGATTATCATCAACCAGCGAGCATATGTTTATCTGAATGGCTATTTTGGCGGCCAATATGACGAAGTGACACTGACTTCACCCGACCTTCGGCCCATCCCCAGAGGCCGCCAATTTTACCACTACAATAACTATATCAACTCAGGCCCTTCCCGCTTCTGGACACGCGTGGATTGACGCAGCCGACCACAGACAAGTTGTTTTTGGTGTTAGCTGAGTGGCCGACCATGCCGACCATGCATGAAAAACTGGCCAGATTTTCAAAATTGGCAAGGTTTTCTCTTGACCTTTGCCGGCAGGATCCGATATTCTATGAGATTCACTCTGGGAACGTCTGCGCAGAAATATTCTGCATAAATCGTTCCCTGCAGAAAATCAGCGTGATTGGTCAATCAAACTCATGCACGAATGCCCTGCCAAGTGGTTTTGCGGGGAATCTCATTCGGGAATAGTAAGCAGTAACGAAGGGAAATGTCTGTGTCCTTGGTAGTCAAAGACCTGATTGAAGCCGGCGTACACTTCGGCAGCCGCGCCCGTCGCTGGAACCCGAAGATGAAGCCGTATATTTACGGCAAGCGTAATCTGATCCACATCATCGACTTGAAAGAGACCGTGCGTGGTCTTCTGCGGGCTTCGAAGTATTTCAAGCGGGTGGCCTCAAACAATGGCCTGATCCTGTTTGTCGGCACGAAGCGCCAGGCGACGGATACGGTCGTCGAGCAGGCATCGCGCTGCGGCATGCCTTACGTGACGGAACGCTGGCTGGGTGGGACACTGACCAACTTCGTAACGATTCGCGCCCGCCTGAAGCGACTCGAAGAGCTTGAACAGATTCTGGACGGCGAGCAGGCCGCCAGCTACTCCAAAAAAATGATTTCCACGCTCACGCGTGAGCGAACCAAGATCGACCGCAACCTCTCTGGCATCCGCACGATGGAGCGTCTGCCCGAAGCCCTGCTGGTTGTCGATCCCCTGCGTGAGAAGATTGCCGTTCAGGAAGCCAGAAAGCTTGGCATCAAGGTCATTTCGCTGCTTGACACCGACTGCGACCCTGACACCGTCGATCTGCCGATCCCCGGCAACGACGACAGCATGCGGTCTATCGAATTGGTCGTCAAGTTCCTGGCCGACGCCATTCTTGAAGGCCGCGCCATTGCCCCTGAAGTGGCCCCGACAGCCCACGAACCACGTGAGCAGGGCCAGCAGGATCGCAATGACCGCCGCCGCGATGGTGGCAAGGGCGGCCGCGACCGTCGAGACGGTGGCCGTGGTGATGGTGGCCGTGGTGGCGATCGTGGCGGTATTCGCCGCGTCGGTGGTGGTGGCCAGCCCAAGCCGGCTGCTGCACCCGCTGAATCAGCCCCGGTAGCTGAAGCCCCGGTTGCTGAAGCCGCACCTGCCCCGGAATCAGCCCCGGCCCCAGCCCCTGAAACTCCGGCTGAAGGCTGAGTCCTGGCCCATGGTGGCCTGGCTTTGAAATTGAACTCTCTCCGCGTGATCGGCTGATCCATTCGGAGAGAGTTATCTATTAAGCGGTTGCCGGTGATGAAGCGGCCACCGCCTGCCAAAATTGCTTACAGGCACTTCATCAGAATTTCACGCCGGAAGGCGTAACAGATCGGTTAAGCTTATCGGGAACAGGCCTAACGGCCATGCCGCATTGTGGCAGAACCCGCTCTGGGCTGCAGATAACGGAGAATTGAGGAAAAAATGGCTGAAATCACCGCCAAGATCGTTAATGAATTTCGTCAGATCACTGGCCTGGGCCTTATGGAGTGCAAAAAGCTGCTTCAGGAAGCCGAAGGCGACATCAAAAAGGCCACCCTGCTGGCTCGCGAACGTGGCCTGAAGAACGCCGAAAAGCGTGCTGACCGCGCCGCCAAGGCTGGCCGCGTGGAAGTTGGCTTTAATGAAGACAACACCGCCGGCGCCATTGTCGAGCTCAATTGCGAGACCGACTTCGTGGCCCGCAACGATGCCTTCCGCGCCATGGCCGGCGACCTGGTCAGCCACCTGATCTCAACCGCCGATGCCGGCGCAGAACTCCTGGCCCAGAAGTTCATCATCAACCCGGCCGTGACCATCAAGGAAGCCCTGATGGAACTCAACGCACGCACCGGCGAAAATGTGGCCCTGGCCCGCTCGCAGTCATACAAGCTTGACGGCCCCGGCCGGCTTGAAAGCTACGTTCACCACGATTCCAAAAGCGGCGCACTGGTTGAACTGACCTGCGGCAGCAAAGAACAGGCGGCCCGCGACGAAGTCAGGCAACTGGCCAAAGACCTGGCCCTTCAGGTAGTTGCCACCAACCCGCTGGCCATCACTCGCGACGCCATTCCGGCCAGCATGGTCGAAGAGCAGAAGCAGGTCATTGCCAAGCTCATGGAAAACAACCCTGATAACGCCAAAAAGCCGCCCCAGGTTCAGGAAAAGATTGCCGAAGGCATGCTGAACAAGTGGTTTGCCGAAAACAATCTGCTTGATCAGGAATTCACCAAAGACCCCACGCGCGGCAAGGTCTCTGATGTCATTCGCAAGGTGGCTTCCGAAACCGGTGGCGGCGCAATCGCCGTCAATCGCGTCACCCGCTACATTCTGGGTGAAAGTGCGGCCCCGGCCGCTGAGTCTGAATAATCCCTTGCCCGCACCCCGGCCACCTGCCGGCTTTTTCCAACATCCGACGGCCGTAAATTCACTTGCTGACTTCACGGCCGTCAACTTTTTCACTGGCAGCTTACACTGGCAGCCCCCTGCCCCAAACCGGATCTCCTGAAAATGAGCTCACCAGCATCGCGCACGCCTCTGTTCAAGCGGGTTTTACTGAAACTCTCGGGTGAAAGCTTTGGCCGGGCCGGTGAAGGCGGCATCCATCAGGACGAAATCAGCCGCATTGCACGCGAAGTGGCCGACGTGGCCGCCCAGGGTGTTGAACTGGCCATCGTCGTCGGGGGCGGCAATATCCTCCGTGGCTCGGCCTTCGCCAAGGGCAACCCGCTCATCCGCGAAGCCACAGCCCACTACATGGGCATGACGGCCACCGTCATTAACGGCCTGGCCCTGCGCGACGCTCTGGAACATTACGGCCAGGAAGTGCGCCTGATGACCACCATCCGCATGGACGAGGTTGCTGAGCCCTTCATCCAGCGCCGGGCTCTGCGACACCTGGAAAAAGGCCGGGTCATCATCCTCGCCTCGGGCACAGGCAGCCCCTTCGTGACCACCGACACGGCCGCCGCCCTGCGTTCTATCGAGCTGGAAGCCCAAGTCCTGATGAAAGCGACAAAAGTCGATGGTGTCTATACGGCCGACCCCGAAAAAAACCCGCATGCCGTGCGCTACGACAACCTGACCTACGAACAGGTCATCCGCGACCGCCTGAAAGTCATGGACATGACCGCCATCGGCCAGTGCATGGAAAACTCCATGCCGATTCTGGTATTTAATTTCAAGCGTGAAGGCAATATTGAGCGAGCCATCGTGCACGGCGAAACGCTTGGCACCTGGGTCGCCAACCATCCCCGGCCAACCAACGCCTGATCGCAACTCGGCTCTAACCGGCTCGAGCCATTCGGCTTTCGCCCCTTCCAGGGCTTTTTATCCAATGATTCTTGTTTTTCATGATCCCCAGGGCGCTGCCCTGGGCTAACTGGTTCGGGCCTTCGGACTTCTGACTTGAGCACCAACGGTGCGACCCAAGCCAGCCCACGGCAACGCTCTGGCTAACCAACCGATAAATACCAATCAGCCCTGAAAGGGCGAC
>JBJTRR010000323.1:0-4166 GCA_046076185.1 bacterium
GTCTTCAGGAAATGCTTGTCTATTTCGATCCTTGGATGGCCGGTGTGGTGCTTCCGACCTTCATTGTCATTGGCATGATGGCCATGCCTTACATCGACAATAACAAGGCCGGTAATGGTTATTACACTATTCGTCAGCGACTCTTTGCCTACACCACCTTCCAGTACGGTTTTCTGGTACTCTGGGTGGTTCTGATTCTGCTCGGGACATTCCTGCGTGGCCCGAACTGGAATTTCTTTGGCCCTTATGAATACTGGGATCTGCACAAGCTTGAGCCGCTCAACAACATCAATCTCTCTGACATTTTCTGGATTCAGTTCCTGCGTCAGAGTCGGCCGAGTGCCATTCTTGTGCGTGAAGCACCTGGCATACTTCTTACAGTAGGCTATTTTGCCATGATTCCCGCGCTGATGTATCTGGCCTTCTTTCGCAAGTATGTGGCCGAGGCAGGGTTCATTCGCTACTCGGTTCTTGCCATGTTACTGCTCTTCATGGCGAGCCTGCCGATCAAGATGGTGCTTCGCTGGACAATTAACCTGAAGTACATCGTGGCCATTCCCGAATACTTCTTTAACATCTGAATCAACTCACCCGGTTTCGTCCTGACGGAACCGGGTGCTTCTGCCCGGATAGCTGAGTTTGCGGTAAGTCGAGATTTCCGCCTGGCTTCAAGCCTTTGATCAATTGCCCGGTAAGGCTTGAAATTTCGCCCAGAGTGACAATTGGACGAGGATAGCTAACGACCATGCCCGCCACAGAAGAAACGTACCGAAAAACATCGACACTCCACGTGGTATTCGCTGTTTCGAGTATCGCCTTTCTGGCCACCACTTTCTGGATGATCGCTGCCGACCACTTCCGTCCCTGGAAGAAAATTCAGCGTGAATTTCAGGTGATCGAGACCGACAAGCTGGCAGAAAACGAAAAGCAGAAACAGGCCGAACTGCTGGACAAGCATAAGTCCGAGCTTGACGCCGTGAATGCAAAAATTGCTCAGGCACAGGCTACGGCCAACCAGAATGGCCCGGCCATTGCGGTCAAGGAGTCGGAAATCAAGTCTCTGAACGGCGAGTTCACCGACCTTGACACAAAACGCCGGTTCCAGAAGGCTGAACTTGACAGCCTTCGTTCGCTCTATGACGGCATGATCGACCGTGGCGAAGAGGCCGGTGCCCGCCGGTACATTCAATCGACGATCATCCCGGCTGAAAAGAAGCTCAATGAACTGACTGTTTCCTATCAGGCCAAATCGGGCGAGCTGGACAAGGCGACCAAAGATTTGAAGGCTCTACGCGGCAACCAGGAAGAGCTTGTCAAAGAAAAAGACCGCCTTGAGATTGAAGTCAATCGTGTGCGACGTACCCTCGCCGAGAAAGATAAGATTTACGGCGAAGGCAATCTCATCAATCGCCTGGCAGCGATGATTCGCGGCCTTCCGGGTCTTGATCTGGCTGCTCCTCCGCAGAGGATTCAGCAGATCAGTCTTCCGGAACTGACGATCAATTACAATTTCAAGGAAGTTCCCCGTTATGACCGCTGCGCGACCTGCCACCAGTCGATCGACAAGCTGGGTTATGCCCACAACGAAAAGGGGAACGAAGGTCTGAGCCCGGTCTTCCACTCACACCCGCAACTGACAGGCGGTGCCACGGCTGTTGATCCGAAGGGCAACGTGGTCAAGGCTGGCCTTTATCTTGACGCCAACGGCCCACACCCGATCAACAAATTCGGCTGTACGGTATGCCACGGTGGTCAGGGTTCCGGCACCGACTTTACCTATTCCTCCCACGAGCCTTCCGACCTCAAGGAAAAGCACGAGTGGGAAGAAAAGCACAACTGGCATGAAATGCACCACTGGGATTTCCCCATGTTGCCAACCCGCTTTATAGAAAGCTCGTGCCTGAAGTGCCACACACAGGTGACTGACATTCCTGACGCCAAAAAGCTTCAGGCCGGCTATAACCGGATCACCAAATTTGGCTGCACGGGTTGTCACACGGTCGGCGGCCCCGGCGCCAATGGCCCTGATCTCACGGATAATCGCCCGGTTGGTCCGAACCTGAAGCATATTGCTTCCAAGACACCTTCCGACTGGACAGCCAAATGGATCAACAATCCGCACACGTTCCGTCCTGATACCCGCATGCCGGCCTTCTATGGCCTAACCAACAACAAAGCGGCCGGCGATCAGCCGAAAAATCAGGCTGAAGTTCATGCCATTACGGCTTATCTCTACGCCAAGAGCACCAAGCCCGAAGGTTTCCAGGAAATCAAGGGCGATGCCAATGCCGAAGCGGGTCGTGCCCTTTTCATGCAGAAGGGCTGTATTGCATGCCACGCACACAGTGAATTTCCGGCCGAGAAGTTTCCCAAGCCAGCCCAGGAATATGTCGCGGCTGACTACGGTCCAAACCTCTCGAATGTTTCAGCCAAGTTTCCTGATGCCAAGACCGGCCTGAGCTGGCTTGCCAACTGGATTCACGCTCCTGAGAAATATCATGCCCAGACGCTGATGCCGAATCTTCAGATTTCCATCGAAGATTCTGCCAACATTGCAGCCTGGTTGCTCTCCATCAAATCCAATGTTCCGAAGAAATTCGATGAAATTTCGCCAGTCAGTTCGCCGGAAGTCTCCAAGGCGCTCAATGAGCTGGTATCGCTCTACAAGCGGAAGAGTGGCACGGCTCTGGTTGATCTGGATTCAACGGTTAACAAGATGAGCACTGACGAGAAGCTGGTTTACCTTGGCGAAAAGTCGATCAGTCGGCTTGGGTGCTTTGGTTGCCACAACATCAGTGGCTTTGAAAACGCCAAACCCATTGGTACACCGCTGAACGGCTGGGGTTCGAAGAGCCCGACCAAGCTTGATTTCGGTCACATCACCGAATACCTTGCAGATCAGCCTGAAGAGCATGAAAAGCGTGATGGAACAGACGAATACTATTCCGAGAAGCTCACAGAGCACACCCGGATGGGCTTCCTCTACCAGAAACTGCATCGCCCGCGAAGCTACGACTACAAGAAAACCAACGAGAATCTCAAGGACTGGGATGATCGTCTGAGAATGCCCCAGTTCGTCTGGGCCAACGACGATAAAGCTGTTGAAGAGGTCATGACCTTCGTTCTCGGCCTGGTCGAGGACAAGATCAACAGCAAATTCTTGCCAAAGTACACGCCTCAGAAGACGGCACTGGCCCAGGGACGCAAGTTGATTGACCGGTATAACTGTAAAGGCTGTCACGTTCTTGAAATGCCGAAGTTTACACTCGCTGCCGGCACGAAACTCAAGGATGCTCTGCCTGACCTGGAAACCAATGTTACGGTCAGCTACGGCGGACGGGCTACGGACTATAAGAATCTTGTGAAGGATCCGGCTCTTGCCTTTGATCCAGACAAACAGCCGACAGTGAATGTCGAAACGACACTTGACTCCGATGTAACCCTGGAAGGCATGATGCTCTTTGACAGCACTTTGCCGATGGATGAGCCGCAGACGATTCAGCTCTGGCAGCCGGTGACGATTGCCGGCCACAAGTTCCAGGTGGGCGACAACATCACGGTCAAGCTTGACAAAGTTCAGCAGGCACCCGCCGTTGGTGGCGATTTCGCCTGGGTTTTCACGGCATGGAATCATGCCGAAAATGGTGTGGACTTCCTGAGCCAGTGGAACCGCATGCCACCGCCTCTGCTGCGTGAAGGCCTGAAGGTGCAGACACCATGGCTTACGGCGTTCCTGAAGGATCCTTACCCGATTCGACCGGCCGCCAATCTCCGCATGCCGCGTTTCCACTATCGTGAAGGCGGAACCGAGGCATCCGAACTTGCCAATTTCTTCGCGGCGAAGGATGGGGCCGAGTTCCCCTATCAGTCGATCCCTCAGCGTGACCAGGCCTATCTAGCCGAGCGTGAAAAGGCCCATTCCAAATATCTGGCTGGTGGCTGGAACATGATGACCAAGGGCGCCTGCATTCAGTGCCACATGGTCGGTAAAAATGTTCCTGCAGTGGCTGCCAATAATGTCAACGGGCCGAATCTGCGCCAGGTTAATAACCGGTTCCGACCGGAATATCTTGAGCAGTGGATTGCCAAACCCACTCGCATTCTGCCTTACACGGCCATGCCGCAAAATATTCCGCCGGCCGGTCCCGATGGCCCGGGTTCTCCAC
>JBJTRR010000324.1:0-1247 GCA_046076185.1 bacterium
CACGCATTGCCCTTACTGTTTAACATCACCTAAATTTCGCCCCCGTTCGTGTCATTATTAATTGAAAACGACTTAGCCTTCCCAAACCGGGGCCAGGCCGCTTTTCACCCTGGGTAAGCCAGTATCTCACGGCTCTCCCTCCGTTTTTCGTTCTCCAGGAGCTAAAAATGAACCTCACCGCATTGGCGGTCAGCTATCTGCTGTCCGCTCTGCTTGTCTATGCCTGGTATAGGGAGCATCGGCTGCGACGTGCCCTGCAGGCCCTTTTTGCCCGAGTCTTCAACCACTGGAATCGCCATGAACCAACACGCAACGACCCACACCAGGACTACCCTCGCCGTCATGACTATCGCCAGCCTCGCCACCGCCGGATGTAACGACAGGACCAGGCCACGCGACCCAAGCCTTGATGAGTACGCTAGGCAAAGTATTGCCGAACAAAGCCGCCAGAACCAGGTCATTGCAACCCAGGCTACGGCCGTGGTGGAATCAAGCCATGAAATCGCCAATTCTGCCAATAACCTGGTGGAACAGGATGCCAAAGCCCGCCATGAAATGATCCGGGCTTACCACGATTTATCGGAAGACATCAACCGCCAGCAGGTGGCCATGCACGCCACCCGCGACGAGCTGGAAAAAGAACGACGTGAGATGGCCCGGTTGCGGCATCGTGACCCCATCCTGGCGGCTTCCATTCAGTCGTTTGGTGGGCTACTGGCCTGCCTGTTACCTTTGGGCATGGCTGCGTTCGTTGTTTACCGCATGAGCCACCAGGAGCCAGAGCATGCCGCCGTGGCTGAACTCCTGATCCATGACCTGGGCAGCGAAAAACCGGCCATCTGGCCCTGTGTGCAGCAGCAGCTTACCCACCAGAAAGGGATCGGTCATGCAAACCGGCATGATTCCGATCCCGATGATCCCGACACCTATGAATAAAGGAAGTAAAAACAGATGAGCCACGTTGTAGAAGTTCGAACCGAGATCAGGGACCGGGAGGCCCTGATGATGGCTTGCCAGAGGCTGGGGTTGTCTCCGCCCGTTTCTGGCACAGTCCACCTGTTTTCAAGCGAAGCCGCTGGTGAGGCCGTGCAGTTGCCAGGCTGGCGATACCCGGTTGTGTGCGACCTTGTCTCCGGACAGGTGAAGTACGACAACTACGAAGGTTGTTGGGGCGATCCCAAAGAGCTAAACCGCCTGCTTCAGGCTTATGCCGTGGAAAAGGCCCGCCTGGAAGCCGTCCGTAAAGG
>JBJTRR010000325.1:0-3025 GCA_046076185.1 bacterium
TGACAGAGAGGCAACGCGGGCCGCTATTGTCGAGGTGCTGGAAGATTACCCGACTGAAGCGGCAGAGGTCTGGGGGCGTCTGGAGCCGGAGCCGGTTATCTTGCCGGTTCCCATGGCTGGCACGATTGAAGAGGCTGATTCTGAAGCGGAAGGTTATTCAACAAGCAACCGGCCGCCTGATTCAGACATGGCGCGCGGGCTTGTACTGCTGCCGCACTTTGTCGGCCGCGTCCGATGGTGCCCTGGGCTTCTGGGCGGCGTTACGGAAGATTATGCCCGCGACGAAAGAGCAGCGTTGCTGGTTCCACAAGACGGCCAACTTGCTCAACTGCCTGCCGAAAAGCCTTCAGGAGAAGGCCAAGCATGAGATCCACGAGATTTGGATGTCGCCTACCAAAGCGAAGGCTGAAAAGGCGGTGACGTATTTTCAGGAGACGTATGGGGCCAAATATCCCAAGGCGGTTGAATGCCTGATCAAAGATCGCGATGAACTGCTTGCCTTCTATGACTTTCCGGCGGAACACTGGGTGCATTTGAGGACGGGCAATCCGATCGAATCGTCATTCTCGACAATCCGGTTGAGGCACCGAAAAACGAAAGGAAGTGGGTCGAGGCGAACGAGCCTTGCCATGATGTACAAACTGGCCGAGAGTGCGTCCAGAAAATGGAAGCGTTTGAAGGGCTATGAAAAACTCGAATTCGTCGCCAAAGGCCATATTTTCAAAGACGGAGAACTTCAACAGGACGCCGCCTGACCTAATTTCTCAGAACACAAGATTTGACAATAGCTCCATGATTTTAGGCTGGGCTCTCAGTCAGGTTGTAAAGACAGTGGCTAATAGCAGATCAAACCGATTTTTACGCTGGAGATCCGCTCGGTTCTTCCAGCTTTAGCTTTTCTAAAATCAATCCAGCAGTCCATACGATAATTTGTCGTTTCAGAAATAGTAAGGTGGGCAAGATTACCTGTATGGTCGGCAAAAGTCTATTAAGCCTACGAATCCACCCGTTACAGAGTAGCCTCGGCAAAGGAGACCATTAGTGACTTCCCGCAGAACTCTTTAGATCAAGCCCGATCGTGTTTCAGCCTGATTTATAAAACAGCCTGGGACTGGTCCCTCCAAGACGTTCTAAAAGCTCTTTGGCCTATACTTATCGAAATATTTTGATAGCAGACACGAACCTGTCGGGTCTGGATTTTGGCACTGTCTACTCAAAACAAAAACACCGTATCCGGGCTTGGCGAATACGGTGTAAGGTGTTTCCAAACAATCTCTTACCTACACAGAACGTGTAGGTCACCCACTCTTGGCCATCGCGTCACGTGCCTTGGTAGCATCCATTTCTGCGTAAACCTCGGTCATATCAACACTTGAATGACCCAGCACGGCCCTGGCAATCTCGATCCCGAACTCACGCCTGAGATTCGTAGCAGCCAAGTGCCTTAACTGGTTAGGGTGCCATGGCTCGATACCAGCTTTTTCACACGCATACTTGATGGCACGGCGATAGGAATTTGTCGTGTAGCTCACACCAGGCTGGTATCGCGGCTTCGGCTTGGCTCGGCTTACCTGCGATGGTTGGACCTTTGATTTCCTGGCCGCCCGCATACGTTCGTGCCTAATCCGCTCAGCTTCTGCTGGTGAGAACAAATAGTCTTCAGGCTGTTCTGGTTTAAGCCATACTGAGGCAACAGTTTGTGCCTGGGGCCCCAGAAAAACAACTCTGTCCTTGCCGTGATGCTCGACCTTATGAGTCACCGGCTTGTATGTCCAAACATCCCCAGACCGGTCCAGGTCAATCGTGCGTAGCTGGCAAACCTCCCCAGGACGCATGCCTGTTAATCTTTGAAGATCGATCATGGCCCCTATCACGGGGTTGAGATATTCACGGATCGAATCCAGTTCATTCTGCGTAACTGGTTTAACGCGTTCGGTTTCGCGTACATCACAGCGACCAGCTTTTAGACCCGGTACAGTCCGCAAGGCCACCAGAGTTTCGGTTTTGACAAGACTTTCAGATACAGCCCATGCAAACATTCGTAACATACGCCCAATCTGCTTGTTGACTGTCGATCTAGCCAGGTCACGGCGGATCAACTCTTCCCTGATGGTCTTCAGTGCAGTAGGCCCAAATTCATCAACCAGCGTGTCACCATATAATTTACGTAAGTCTCTTAGAGCAAGTTGGATACCGGCGACTTCAGACGTGGGTTTACCCACCTTAGTGTAATAACTTTTGGCATATTTGAAGTATTTCACACAGAGTTCGGTGATCGTTAGTACGTCGTCGCCTTGCTCCTCGCGTAGCTTTTTGAGAGTTGCCACACGTTTTGGCCTGGGTGCCTTACGACCTGACTGAAGCCATTCCGAAACAACCCGTTCATAATTGGCTTTGGATTCGGGCGAGCCATACACCCCAAGGTGAACTTCTCGACCGTTGAGTACGACCCGTGCATAATTTTTCTTGTGACGACGGTACTTAGGAACCTTCACGCCGAAGACCTCTCTTGAGTTGAAAACGGGGGAATCCCCCGTTTTTGGACCAAGACTCGGCATAAAAACCACCCGTAGAAACTTATTGCAAATCGCTGGAATCAAATGACTTATTTCTAGTCGGGGCGAGAGGATTTGAACCTCCGGCCTCTTGCACCCCATGCAGTTGATACCGCCAAAACCCTACCGGTGATAATCTCCTGTTATCTCTCGTTGAAATCCCGATAAGTCCATATAATAACGCTATTTCATTGAAAGTCAATCAAGTTCATAGATGATCATCCGAAGATTCTGACCACTGGGAATGACTACAGTTTTTGGGGAAAACTTGGGGAAAATAATGGGGAAAATCCGGGAGCACTGGATTAGGGTTCACTTGTTCAGCAACACAGCATTGGTTATTTGTTTAACCTCACCTAAATTTTGCACCCGTTCGTGTCATCATTACTTGAAACGACTTAGCCTTCCCAAACCGGGGCCAGGCCGCTTTTCACCCTGGGTAAGCCAGTATCTCACGGCTCTCCCTCCGT
>JBJTRR010000326.1:0-1728 GCA_046076185.1 bacterium
CTGCCCCGCAGCCAAAGTCAGCCAGAAGGCCCGACCCGGGGCCGAGAACTGAGGCGATCCATGCCGTATCCGCTTTAATCAGCGGATGTTCGGCGAATGTCTGGTTTTCTTCGGTGGCCAGCCGATCGCTGGTGGCGTAGGCCCAAAGGGCATCGTCAACCGATTCCGGGCGACGGCGGCGACGTGTGTTTCCCGGAATCATCGCAGCTCGATCTTCAGAAAATAGGGCTGGGCCCGGTCGCCACGGGTGGCCAGGTCGCGCAGAAATTCATCCCACTGCACTTCGGGCACGCCACGGAAGCGGCTACGCCCGCCAAGCTTCACTTCCAGCTTTTTTGAAAAATCAAACTGGGTGGCGTTCACCCAGACATCAAGGGCCCTGATGCCATCGCTGGTGATCTGAATCTGGTTTGATTTTTCCAGAAAGCGGCATTCCAGCGTGGCAGGTTTCAGGTTGTCGCCCAAAGGCTCAACAGCCTCGGCCGCCATGCTGCGGTTGCTTGTAAATTCCTGAATGACAAGCCCAAAAAATCGCTGGTCGCCTTCACGCCCGGCAACGGCTGAAATCTCGGCAGGGGCCGGGTTTCGCACGCGGCCGTTCATCCAGTTAAAAGCAGTGGGAATCTCTTCCGCCAGAAATTCATAACCCCGCTTATAATATTGGCAGTAAGTGACATCATAATTTTTCTGCATCAGGCTTCGGGCCATAGGCTGAATGAACTGGGCCTCGCCCGGCGTTAGCTCGCCTTCCACAAGATAGAGCGGAACCAGTTGGGTGTTGGCTTTATAGGCGGGTACAAATTTGGCTGGCAGGCCGCCTAAAACCACGCCACCGGCAAGCATGTCGGGGTGGGCTGTGGCATAGTCCCACGCCATGTCGCCGCCGCCCAGGCTACCAGCGATGAAAACACGGTTCGGGTCAATGGCCAATCGCTTCAGGGCATCGCGAATGGAGAGCGTGACCGTGGCATGTTCATCACTTGAATGATGATAGGCACCAGTGCTTTCAAGATCAGGTGAAATAAGCACATAGCCACACTGGGCCGCTTCAGCTTTCCACTGCTCAAGGGCGGCTGCGGGCTTGCCGCCCGGGTTCAGCACAACAACAGCAGGCCATTGGCCAAGGTGATGATAGCCGGGTGGAACAATGGTGTGGTATTCGGTGCGAGCGACATTGGCATCATTTCCGACGCGGTAAATGATTGGCTTGCCTGCGGCTTCGTCAGAAAGGGTGTTGGCCGGGCGAACTCGCAGGGCTATGGCCGCCGCTTCGGCCGGTCTCAGGGGGCTGTCTTTTTCGGTATCTTCCAGCAGAATGCCGCCAAGACGCGATGCCATCGAGTCGCGTTCAGCGTCAGAATCGGTGTTAAATCCTTTGGAGATGGCTTCATAGGCATCGGCAAAGGCCAGTGCCGCTGCGATGGAACCCGTTGCTTTTTCGGGGCCGATGCACCAGGCGGAAAGGGCCAGGGCCCAGGCTTTTTTCGGGTCAACTCCGTCGGGGTTGCGGGAATAGAGGTCAAACGGAGCGAAAATTGATTCGACCCTGGTTGGGCATTTTTCCAGAGCTTCAAGCATCTCGGCCAGATATTGCGGGCCGGGCCCGGCGTTGGTGGTGTCGCCGCGGGCACCGTCAAAAGCGGCCTTCAGCTCGCGCTGGCGGCGTCGATGGCTGTCGATGGAAGCATTGATCTGGTCCAGCAGTTCAGTGGCTGCGGTTTTCGCCAC
>JBJTRR010000327.1:0-4972 GCA_046076185.1 bacterium
TGGATGATCGTAAGATTATATCAAGTAGATCCTTGCGGTTTTTAAAGTCGGCTTGCGAAAGCATCAGTGAATACTTCTCAAGTCTTGACGGATCAAGACCTTCAGGTGAATGAATGAACTGCACTGGGAAATAGGCGTGCCCGGCTTCATAAAGATTCCACGACGCAATATCCTCACCAGCAAAAACAAGAAGGGAATCGCGATGGAGTCGGGGATTAGCCCGATATGGCCATGGCGTGGCATCAAAAATCGCCACCAATTTTGAACCGGGGCACACTTTTTGACGGATTGGCAACAACTCTCTGGCCAAAGCCGCTGAATGGGTGATAAACACCAAGCAGTAAATCACTTGTATCAGCCATGAAGCTAATAATAATTGTGTAACAATAGGCGAAAATTGCCGTGGCCAGTTGATGGCGAAAAGGCCCATGGCAACCAGGCAGACACGTTGTGGCAGATAATGGCCCTGGTCACGGCCAAGTGTATCGGGCCCCAAAAGACCGATCAGCCCGACTGCCACAAACGCTATAAAAAAAGGCTGGGGCTTCACAAGCGAGTTGTTCGTCATTTCTCGTATCATATTGAAGAATATGATGCTTGCGGCAACAGCAAGCCAAAGAGTCGGTTGGAAAAAAAGTGCCCAGCCAGTTTCGATATCAAGAATGGGGATCCAGCGTTTAGAGGCGAGAGAAACTGGGTCAATCCAACCGATTTGACGGGCCCAGGTGCCAGGGCTGCCGAGATTTGACCAGTCCAGATGCTCCCAGATCAATTCTGGCTTACTTTCACCTGTCATCCGGCGGTAATTTAAAAGCAGGCCAAGACTTGGAATGGTCGTTGCGGCCAGTTTCAAGCTTGTTTTGGGGCTGACTTGAAGTAAGTAGTTAGCAAGAATGACTCCAAAGATAATTCCTGCAAGGCAATAGGCTACCAGGTGAGAGAGGAAAAGTATGCACCAGCCGAGCGTGGTTAAAATGAATAATATTTTGGTTTTATGTTCAAATGTCAAGTAGGTCAGACTAACCATCACCCACGCCAGGGCCAGGCCGATGAGAAAGGATGTGAACCCAAAAAGCCAGACCACGTTCATCGCCGAAAGGCTGATCCAGAGCGGCCTTGCCCAGGATTCATAACTTTCTCTGGGACAAATATTTTGGATAAGCCAGTTCAGCCCCAGTGCCGGTAGCCACAGCCCCATCAGGTTCAGAAGGCAATTCGCCGCCCGTTCGGGAAGGAACTGGAGGCTGAGCATCGCGGCGGCCTGCCCTGCCCAATTTGGCAGAGGCCTGAGCTGAAGGCGATAAACCGAAGTGACAACAGGTTTTCCGGCAATAAGTTCGTTCGCGATTTTGCCGCTGGCCAGGTGCGCTGGGCCGTCCTGAGTCATGCATTCAGGAAAAGTGATCAGCAAAACACTGACAGGCAAAAGTAAGACAGACAGCTTCAGCCAGCTGCTCAATGCGTTTGGCCAGCCATGATCCCATCGTTCAGACGTTTCCGTGTCTGCCTTCGTCATCCGTGTTTCTCGACATTTTATTTCGCTGAAGATGTAGCATGAGCAATGTTTAATCGATATATTAACAGAATTCCCTGCCGCAAGATTCAACAAAATCTGTCTCCCAGCCCAACCTGTAACTTCGGGAGAGACTCGCTTGAAACTGCATAAACCACTTGAATTTATCGTCTTGCGGATGATTGCAATGCGTAGTTCGCTGATAATTTGTAATCCTTTAATCGCTCTTAGTTTCGTTCTGCCGATCTTTTTTGCTGTGAATGGTTTAACTGCTGAAGAAACGGGTCGTGGGAAACAGATCAAGCCAGAACAAATCTCTTTTGAAAGACACATCTATCCGATTTTGAAAACACACTGCATAAGCTGCCATGGTGAATCCAAGACAGAGTCGAAGCTGGACTTGCGGCAAAAGCGGCTGGCATTAAAAGGCGGCGAAGGAGGAACGGCCCTGGTGCCGGGTCATGCGGAAGATAGCCCGCTTTACTATCGGATGATCGATGGTGAAATGCCACCTGAGCATATCAAAGTCAGGCCAACGGCCGAGCAGACGAAACTGGTTGCCGAGTGGATCAAAGCCGGGGCACGCAACAGCCGTGCCGAGTCGCTCGAACCTTCTCAATTGCCGGTCATAATGCCAGAAGAACGCGAGCACTGGGCCTATCAGCCGATTGTTTCGCCAACAATTCCCGAGACTAAGCCCAAAGCCTATAACCCGGTTGATTCATTCCTACTTAAATCACTGGCTGATAGAGGCTTGGGGTTCTCGCCGGAAGCCTCGCGAGAGACCTTGGTGCGGCGGCTGGCATTTGATCTGACCGGCCTGCCGCCCACTGCCGAAGAAGTGCAGGAATTTCTTGCAGATCGTCGCCCGGATGCCTGGTCTCGCTGGGTTGATCATTTTCTGGCAAGCCAAAGGTATGGTGAACATTGGGGCCGCATGTGGCTTGATATTGCCGGATATGCTGATACGGAAGGCGGAAATGAACTTGACGCAACCCGAAGTGATGCCTGGAAATACCGCGATTATGTGATCAGTGCCCTGAATACCGACAAGCCTTTTGACCGTTTCGTGACCGAACAGCTTGCCGGAGACGAATTGGTGGGGTATCCCCTGCCCGCCAAACCCTCTCAAGATGCGTCTCAGCTTTTAGCAGCGACAGGTTTTCTGCGAACCGTGGCCGACCCGACTGGACGGGGTGAAGATAATACGCCGGCGACCCGAAATCAGGTTATTGGTGATACGATCAAGGTTGTATCTTCAACGTTTTATGGCATGACGATAGGCTGTGCGGAATGCCATAATCATCGCTATGACCCGATCCCTCAAGCCGATTATTATCGACTCCGGGCGGTTTTTGAGCCTGGATTTTACCCTTCCCAATGGAAGGCACCAGGGGCCCGCCAGTTATCGTTTGTCAAACCCGGTTCCGAGAAGCTCACGGCCGGGATTAATCGCGAGCTTGTTCCGCTCCAGAAATTGCTCGATGAAGCAGTGGAAAAAGCCCGAGAACGAGTGTTTCAGGATGAACTGAAAAAGCTCGCGACTGATGACATGCGAAAACTGGCCAGGGCCGAATGGCGTAAGCCTGAAATGCAGCGATCAGCCGAGGCCAGAAAGCTGTTTGAAGACTACCCAAACCTCGCTGTGCCGCGTTCCATCGGCGCCCTGAAACTTTATCTGGAACTCGACAAAGTCTATAAGCCTTTCAACGAAGCGATTGAGGCTGAAGAGAAAAAAATTGCCGCAGTGCGTTCACGCATGCCCGCCGCCGACACCATCAGGGCCTTTACTGAATCTGATCAGGCCCGGCAAAAACCGCCAGAAACGCGACTGTTGTTTCGCGGTGATGTGGAGTCGCCAAAAGAACCGGTTACGCCGGGCGATTTGAGCGTGCTTTATGAATCGCCTTCAGAAACGGAAATTACCGCTGCCACTGAGACAAAATCAAGCGGGCGAAGGCTGGCGCTGGCACGTCGGCTGACATCTGGCAACCATCCTCTTCTTGCCAGGGTGATTGTCAATCGTGTCTGGCTTGGCCATTTTGGCCGGGGGCTGGTCGAAACGCCTGGCGATTTTGGTTCGCAGGGTGCCCGGCCGACACACCCCGAACTGCTGGACTGGCTGGCTTCAGACTTCATGGCCCATGGCTGGAGTTTAAAACGACTTCACCGCCAGATTCTGCTGACCCAGGCATGGCGGCAAAGTTCGGCCCGCAGGCCAGAAGGGGAAAAGGTTGATCCTGAAAATCATCTCTGGCACCGGATGAATGTCAGGCGACTTTCATCCGAGTCGGTGCGTGATTCTCTTCTGTCTGTTTCTGCACAGCTTCAGCCTGAAATGTTCGGGCCGCCTGTGCCAGTGGCCGTGACGGAAGACGGCCAGCCACAAATCAGCGGTGCCGCGACCAGTATCAATCGAAGGACGATTTATCTACAGGTGCGGCGGCAGGCCCCTCTGCCTGCTCTTGAGGTTTTTGATGCCCCGGTTCTCGACCCCAACTGCGAACTTCGCACAAATTCCAACGTGCCCACCCAGGCACTCTGGCTTTTGAACGATGCGTTCATAGGCCAGGTTTCCGCCAGATGGGCTGAAGTTTTGAAAAAACAGTCCTCAAACGACACTGCCCGTATTCGCCATGCCTGTTTGGTGGCATGGGGGCGCTTGCCGACCGTTCAGGAAGAAGCGGCCATGGCGGCATTCATCCGGGAAAATCAGGGTAAAATCCTTAAAAACAGCGGTAATGCCGATGGTCGAAAGAGCCGACCCGAGGCAGTTGTCACGGCCGAGCCACCATCACAATTTGATGGATGGTCGCGGCTGGCTCAGGTTATTCTTCAGTCAAACGGCTTCCTGTATTTCGATTGAGAAGCGAGGCATAGACATGTTTCCCATCAATTGCCCTGAATCATCACGCCGCCATTTTCTTTCAGCCAGTGGGTTCGGCTTAAGTGGTCTGGCACTTGCCGGATTGCTTGAGCGTGACGGCGTATTGCAGGCGGCACCACCGGCCAAGCCGCCCACTGAACCCGTCGTTCATAACCTGCTGCCCAAGGCAACCCACAAGCCGCCCAAGGCCCAGGCCATGATATCGCTTTTTCTGGGCGGTGGGCCAAGCCATCTTGACATGCTTGACCCGAAGCCTGCTCTCAAAAAGTATGAGGGCAAGATTTATCCCGGTAGTGAAATAGCCTTTGACAACGCCGGTGGGGCGACAAAACAGGTCATGGCCAGCCCGTTCAAGTTTGAAAAACGGGGCGAATCGGGCCTGGAAATATCGGAAGTTTTGCCGCACATGGCGGGCGTGGCCGACGACTTGTGCCTGATTCGATCAATGCACCTGGGCGGTTTGCGAAACCACGTTGCCGGTATGCGAGCCCTGAACACGGCCCGGGGCACCGGCGCCACCCGCCCTGCCCTGGGAAGCTGGCTGAGCTATGCCCTGGGCAGTGAAAGCCAGA
>JBJTRR010000328.1:0-12576 GCA_046076185.1 bacterium
CATCATTGCGAGAAAAATTTAGCTACAATCTCTCCGCTATCAGGGTTAGCTCTACCAGTCATTTGTTCTAAATGAAGGATTTAATTTGAAGAATTGTTATGAAACGAAGACAGATTACGCTTTTCTTTAGCAGTCTATTGCTGCCCCTACTAGTGTCAATTCTGCCACAGAGTATCTTACCCGCCAAAAATTTCGTTGCACCAAGTGCGCTTGCCCAATCCCATTCTCTCTTGATTGGGGCTGTATCTAGCATGATTGGCACCATTCTTGACAAACGTCTTGGATTCAAATTCCACCTTGCGGTTGGTAATCTGCAGCTCAATCAGGTTGGCACGCAGCAGCTCGATTGATTCGGCCTGCATTTGGTCGGTGGTCTTCGGCCGGTTGCGTTCTCTTTCAGCCTTGCGGATTGTTTCGGTGAGCTTTGGGGTAACTGATTTCAACTGACTGATCTGGTCGCGCAGATCAACCTGAATGGCTTCCGCCAGTTCGCGAGCTCGTGCATTAGCCGCCTTCGAGGTCATTTCACCTTCACGCACAAGCTGAATCAGGTCGGTACGACGCGCCTGAAAATCAGTCAGCTTTGGTTCGATCGACGGCCGGATGGGGGCCGGAATCCGGCTGACCAGTTCCGCCGATTTGGTTTCAATATTCATTTTTCGTGGAGCAAGCATGTTTGATAATCCTGATGGTCAAATTTATGGAAAAAATGCTGAAGATAGTGCAGTGAATTGTGATAAAGCCAATTGATGCGAGATTATTGAAACGACTTGAGCGATTCCTGGTATTGCTTTTCTTCCTGGGCCAACCGGTGAAGTTGATCAAGCAGGTAGCGAGTCGCTGAATCGATCGCCAGGCAGCGAGACTGGCCGATGCCCTCAACCGTTTCGGGGTAGCGGTCGCAGCTCAGCCTGGCAAGCCAAATGCCATCTTCCTGCTCGTACCAACTGACCAGCCAGCGAACTTTGCCATATTCGGTGCGCATGCGGCAGGCTTTGCGATGATCCATCTGATCAAGCACTTCAGCCGTGTGAATCGTCTTTGGCCTGGGCCGGGCTGCTTCGTTTGTTTGTTTTGTGGGTTCAGGCGTCATGGGGAACTTATCTTTCCTGAATATCGCAAGCTTGAGAATGCATGAAAAGAATGAACGGAAATTACATCAATCACTGATCCATTGAAGTTACTATCAAGAGCCAATTCCATTTTGCATCGACCAACTGACTCATTTTTCAAAAGTGATTGCGGGTTCGACGGCCTGGCTAAAGATTTCCATCTATGATGAAAACATAAGAGAGGGGCTTTGTAACTATGAGTGTTTGGTCTGTAAAGATGACAGCCGAATCTGCTAGAATGAATTAATCAAATAGAAAATCATCGATGTCACAGGCCTGTTGCCCCGGTGTATCGAGCAAGCGAAAAGAACCTTGACCCATGTCGGACCAGATATCCAGGACAGAGAAACCAGACCTGAAACAGGCCACCGCAATGATGCCCCGCCGGCTTCAGGGCATCAGCAGCGCGCAGGATCCGGCCGTTTATTCGGCCGCCGGGCGAAGCAACCCCGCACGCCTGACCAAGGCTTTTGGCCTGGCATGCCTTAGTGCCCAATATGCCGCCGATGCCAAGGCCGAAAATATTCTGCTACTGGACATGCGAAAGCTGACGAGTGTCGTTGACTTTTTCATCATCGCCACAGTGCCCAGCCGCAGGCAGGCGACCGGCATAGCCGCACAGGTGGAAGCCGAGATGAAAAAACGCCAGGAAAAGAAGCTGAGTGTGGAGACTTCAGAATCAGGCCGATGGACTCTGCTGGATTATGGCGATGTTGTCGTGCATCTCTTCTCGCCTGAAGGCCGCGGTTTTTATAGCCTTGATGAAGTCTGGGGCGATGCGCCAAGGCTTGACTGGACAAAGCCCGACCAGGAATTACCGAATTAAGAAACGTATTTTCTCTCCATTTTTGCCGCAACGACAAGGCCCTGCACTTCTCATAAATTCATGAACATACTGGAATATTTCCGCGAACGATTCGCCCTGACGATTGACGACGAAACCCAGCGACAGGCCTTTGCTGACGCCGTTCGCGCTGCCACCGACCCGAAATTCGGTGATTATCAGGCCAATGGTGCGATGGGCCTGGCCAAATCTCTGCGAAAAAACCCGCGAGAAGTGGCTGGCGAAGTGGCCGCAAAAGTTGACCTGGAGCCAATGGCCGGCCCACCGGAACTGGCCGGGCCGGGGTTTCTGAACGTTCGCGTGCGCGACGATTCCATTGCCAGGCTGCTGATTGATGTCCTGAAGGACGACCGGCTGGGTCTTGAGACGCCGGCAAAGCCGAAAACCGTGATTGTTGATTATTCTTCGCCGAATGTCGCCAAACCGATGCATGTGGGGCATATTCGCTCGACCATCATTGGCGAATCACTGGCAAGAACACTCACGGCACTTGGCCATAAAGTCATTCGCGACAACCACCTGGGCGACTGGGGTGCCCAGTTCGGCATGATTCTGTGGGGCTATAAAAACCTTCTGGATGAATCGGCTTATGCCGCCGACCCTGTAAACGAGCTGGCCCGGCTTTACAAGGCGGTTCAGGCCGGCATCAAGCCGGCTGAGGCAAACGAAGAAAAATATGACAAGGCCTTTCGGCTGCTGCGCGAAGGCAAGCCGGAAGAAGCCGCCACGGTGGCCGCCAAGCTGACAGGCCCCGATGGATCATCGTGGGAAGCGATTCAGGCTGAGACCGCAGCCGCTACGCAGGTGCGCGAAGCCGCCCGACTTGAAACCGCCAGACTGCATGCGGGCGACGAGCAAAACCGGGCCCTGTGGAATGAGTTCATGCCACACTGCCTGAAGATGCTTGACGTGATTTATGACCGGCTTGGCGTGACTTTTGACGTGCAACTGGGCGAGAGCTTTTACGACCCGATGCTGGCGGATGTGGTGACCGACCTTGAATCCAAAGGCCTGGCCACACCCAGCGAGGGTGCAACCGTCTGCTTCTGTGAAGCGACCAAGGCACCGATGATCGTGCGAAAACGTGACGGTGCTTATACTTACGCGACGACCGACCTGGCCACCATTCGCTATCGCGTGAATCGATGGAATCCGGATCAGGTGCTTTACGTGGTTGACCACCGCCAGAGCGAGCACTTTAATCAGCTTTTTGAAGTGGCACGCAAGTGGGGCTTTCATGGCGTTGATTTTCGGCACCTGGCTTTTGGCACGATTCTTGATCAATCAGGCCGCCCGCTGAAAACCCGTGAGGGCGAGGCGGTGGGTCTGGCCGGTATTCTGGACGAAGCGGTTCAGGTCGCCCGAAGCGTGGTTGATGAAAACAGCCCCGAACTGAGCGATGAAGAGCGGAACCGGGTGGCCGAAATTGTTGGGATTGGTGCAGTAAAATATGCCGATCTCTCGCAAAATCGCAGCAGCGATTATAAATTCGACCTGCCCAAGATGATGGCCATGAATGGCAATACGGCAACGTATCTGCAATATGCTTACGCTCGCATTCAGAGCATTCTGCGTAAAGCCGAAGTAAGTGAGACAACCTTACGCACCGAAACGCCGGCGATATTGCTCGGCCATGCCCGCGAAAGAACTTTGGGCATGCAGATTTTGCGGCTGCCCGAGACGCTTGAGCAAGCCACAGTCGAGATGAAGCCGAACACGGTGGCAGATTATCTTTTTACGCTTGCCAACGATTTCAGCTCGTTTTACACAGAATGCCCAGTGCTTCGTGCGGACAATGAACCGACAAAGCTAAGCCGGCTGGCCCTGTGCGCCCTGACAGGCCGCGTATTGAAATTCGGCCTGGAACTGCTGGGAATTGAAACTGTTGACCGGATGTAAAACAGCCTGACAGGAGTGTGTGAAATGCGGAATTTGAATCGATTTTGCATCATTTCAAGTGCCATTGTTTTATGGTTATCAGGCTCGGCCAGTGCCGATATTCTGCTGCCTGGTTCCAAACGGGCTTCGCATCAAATCAAATTTGAAAACCTTCAGGCCTATCAGAAAGAATACAAATTTTTCTTTCTGCCGCTGAACGACACAGTGGGAAAAAGAAGCGCGAAGGAGCAGGAAGAACTGAACAAAACAGGCATTGTGCATGTTAGCGGCATCAGCACTGCGGCCATAGCGACTACCAGAGGCATGCATTTGGTGGCCGTGCCACGAAAAATGCTGAAGCCTGATGGCTCGGTGGACTTGAAAACGCTGGAAAACCCGACGGAAGGTGTGCTGAAGTCAGATGTTCTCGTCAGCCAGATCAGAGTCGTGCCGAACGAAGACAAGGACGAATTCTGGACCATTTACACGGTGAAAATTACAGACGGCAAATTGCAATTGGCCCTGATGCGGCATGACGAGCCGAAAAAGCGTGAAAAACTGGGCTCAAACCTGCCGGAAGGGCAATCGCTTTTTGCCGGGCTATCCGCAGTCATAGCCTTTGGCCTGCTGGGCCTGCGATTACGTCGCTGAGCCCGAAACCAGTCCATCTTTATGAGCCTTGAAACGATTTCCACCGGCCTTTTGCTTGTTTTGGCAAGCTGGCTGGTGGAATCGGTTGTATTAAGAGCGATACTGGGCGGAAAATTCAACAGGAGACAATTTCAGGATCTTTTCCTGATCAATCTTTTGACAAATCCCGTAGCCAACACGCTTTATCAGTCAGGCAACTGCAATTTTATTGAAACCGAACTGCTGGTGATCATGGCAGAGTCATGGCCCATTGCAAAATCACTTCACGTTTCATTTGCTAAAGGGCTCTTTCTCAGCCTGATCGCCAATGGTGTGAGTGCCTCACTTGGATATTGTATTTCAGCCATGATGTTTTGAACAAAATCCAATGGAATGAGAAATTCAACCAGAAGAATATAACCGTTGTATTTTCCAGTGAAAGTTAAATTTCATGAAGATTGAAACCATAGAGCCGTTATCGATTCTGACACGCACAGGCGGCTATCTGGAAAGTGTCTGCTCGCACAGCCTTCAGCCTTTTACAGGTTGTGCGCTGGGCGCATCATTATGCGGTGTCGGCTGCTATGCCCAGCACCAGCAATATAAAACTGCTGGCCGAACCTGGGGCGAATTTCTGGATATCAAGCAAAATACGCGCGAATTGTATTTAAATTCATACAGGCGAGAGCAAGCCTGGGCCCGAAAAAACCGGGGCCAGATGTCAATTTTCTTCTCTAGCTCGACCGAGCCGTTCCCGCCACAGGATCGCAGGCTGGGCGTGACTGCCGGCCTTCTTGACGCCATGCTTCAGTCACCGCCAGATGAGTTGATTGTCCAAACACACAGCCATCTTGTCGCCGAATATATTGACCTGTTGGCAAAATTGCATGAGAAAATGCAATTACGAATTCATATTTCGATTGAAACGGATAGGGAGCGAATTCCAGGCCTGCCCGGCCATTTTTCTTCGGTGCAGAAGCGAATGGAAGCGGCAAAAAATCTGAAACAATGCGGAATCAAAACCGTGATAACTGTGGCACCGCTCTTGCCGATAGACCAGCCTGAGCTGTTTTTCAGGCAACTTTCCGAAGTGGCCGATGCCGTGGTGATTGATCACTTTATTGATGGTGACGGGTCGCGAAATGGCAGCCGCACCTGGAGAACAGCCTTGCCTGAAGCGATCCGGCAGGTGAACGCGGCGGCACTTGATCAAAATTATCGGGAACAGATTGCGGCGGTGGCAGCGACATATTTTCCGGGCCGGGTAGGAATTGGCAAGGAAGGTTTTGCGGGTCGTTACGATTTTGGTAAAATCGTGTAAAGTGAAATCAATGCGACGATTGTATTCCTCCGCCATTCATGTGCAAAAAATCAAGAATCATCTACTGGGGCATTGTCTGGTGCCTCTATGTTATCCTTACAGGTGTCACCTGCCGTGAAGCCTGGCGGCAATATTATGCCCTTGAAAGCGGCTGGTCGTGGGATCTGGCTTATTACAACCAATGGTTCTGGGCAGTCTGTTTTGGCGATGAAACACTAAGTGTCAGGCCTATTGCAAGTTATGCCACGGAAGGGCCTTCCGTCTGGAAAATGAATTATCTCAGCCCTCTGCGATTTTGCATTATTCCCATCTATTACCTCAGGCCCGACCCGACAACACTTCTCTACATAAATTGCATTTTCTTCTGTTTACTCATTCCAGCTTCTGCAAAGCTCTTGATCGATGAAACCGGGGCTGTTTTTACAAGCCTGATGGCTTTGATACTTGTGCCACTTGCACCTCTTTTACGGCCGCTTGCCGTAAATGATTTTCGGGAAATGCAAATTGCAATTCCATTTGCCATTATTGCCGTAAACGGCTGGCGGATGAGGCAAAAGTGGTGGCTTGTGATTGGCATTGCGGGGCTGCTCTTTTGCAGGCAGGAATGGGCGATGGTGATTCCGACACTGGCCATCATTCCGGCAAAACATCCTGAATCGATCGATAAAACGTACAACTGGCGAATCGCAGTGATTTTTTCGGGTTTGATCTGGTTCTGTGCAGGATTTCTCGTCTATCTCAGGCTTAATATTGGGCGATCAGCACCACAGCACTTCATGAACCAGTTTGGGGGCCAGAAACCTCCTGTCATTGAAATCATAAAAACCACATGGGATTTTCTCTGGGTCGGCTTATCCGCCTGGATACTTATTGCATTATTTGCACCACGGGTTGCATTAACGGCCCTGCCGTGGGTCTGGACACTGGCATCAGGCAAGTGGGCCATACGATTTGTCGGCAGCGAGCAGTGGCACCATGCCCGATATTGCGTGCCTTTTGTGGTGATGGGGCTGGCGGCCGGCATGATCGGCTGGGGTAATATCGTGAACTGGTGCCAATTGCATTTGTCGAGATTCAGCCGAAAGATTGTGATTGGCGGTGTCTGGCTGGTATGGATTGTATTTTTGTGCACAGGGCAAATTCGGATGGCAACGCTTCTGAAAGGCATCCCTGAACGTGTGCCTGATGCTGACATCAAAACCATCTGGTATGAAATGCAAAATATCAGGCCGGAAGATGGTGTAGTGGCACCATATGAGCTGACTGCACCGCTTTCAAGCCGAAGATATTTATTTAGTTATGTCATGGATGTAAATAAGCCGAAAGGCTGGCCCGGCTCGGTTCCTGATCATGTCAGGCATGTATTTATCAACCGGAAAATGCAACCTGAAGATATTTGGAAAAAGCAGGGTTTTTCTATGGTATGGTCGGGCAGGACATTTGAGCTATGGCGAAGATGAAATGCAATTTCCAATGGATTGATTAATTGAATCAATCCATTGCATATAAATCTGTTGATAAATATTTCAAGCCCGAATCACATGCCAGAAAGACAATTGTTTTACCCTGATATCTGGTTTTGAGTAATTCCACAGCGGCGGCAAGGTGGGCACCAGTAGAATAGCCACCCATGATGCCTTCGGTTCTGGCCAGAAGGCGGGCAAATTCTATGGCCTTTTCGTCGCTGACAGAAATAAAATCATCAACGAGAGATCGATCAAAAAGTGGCAATTGATCATCAGCTCGCGAATAGCCGGCCCCCTGAATTTTATGGCTCTGTGGCTCGTATGGATGATTTTGCACTTGTAGCACGGCAGCGTTTTCAGGCTCAACCAGAACACATTTTAATTCAGACTTTTGCTGTTTTAAATAACGTGCAATGCCGGTGAACGTGCCGGAAGTGCCCGGGCAATCGAGAAAAACATCAATCTCGCCGCCTGATTGCCGCCAGATTTCGGGCCCGGTTGTCAGCTCATGCGCCAAAATATTTGCCTTATTGCCAAACTGGCCAGCACGCCAGGCCTTTCGCTCAGCCGTGATTTTATCAACGGCCACTTCGACAAGTTTCAGATCATCACCCGTCACCTGCCCTGCCACCGCACCTTCCGCCTGATCAACCAGCACCACTTCAGCACCAAGGGCCCTCATTTGGGCGGCTCGTTCGGGCGTATTGCCACGCGACATTACGGCAATAAACGGGTGGCCCAGTGCCGCACAAACCAGGGCAAGCCCGGTGCCGGTGTTGCCGCTGGTCATTTCGACAACAGTCTGCCCTGGCTGCAATTCACCTGATCGAGCCGCTTCACGGATCATCCAGAGTGCAATCCTGTCTTTTTTGGAAAGACCTGGATTATTCATTTCACATTTTACAAGTATCCGGCCCTGTAAATGCAATTGCTCTACTAGCCGGTGCAGCTCGATTATGGGTGTCTGACCGATCAGGTCAAGCACGCTTTGAGCCAGAGGGGGCAGATGGCCGAATGAATCGGATTGCATGATTCTGAGCAATCAGACAAGAGGTTTCAGCCGTTTGAGAATTTGCAGCCGATTGCCTTCCGGGTCGCGGAAAAAGGCCGTTTGAAATTCAGGCGTATCGACAACCGTATCTGTTTCAAATACGAGCCCCTCCGCTTCAATGGCCTGGCGGGCGGAGGCAACATCATTTACTGCAAAGGCCACATGGCAGACAAATCGCTGGTTGGCATTGGTTTCGCCTTTGGGCCTCTCAATCACTTCAAGCACCGAGCCGCTTTCATTCGCGAGAAAATAGCCACGCACGGGTGCCTTGCTGTTATCAAGCACCACGCGCATGCCAAAAACACGCATGAAGAAGTCTCGTGATGCCTCAAGATCGTCGGCAAAAAGAGCCACGTGTTCAATTGAGCTTTTCATCGCAATGTTCCATTCAAATGCAATTGCATTTCAATTCGAGTTTCACTTACCTGGTTTTTTCGAGGCAACAGGTTTTTTAGGCGTTTTTTTCGCAGGGCTTGTGGCTGGTTTGGCTTTGGTCGCCGGCCCGGGTTTGGCCTCAAGGCCTTGGTCTTCCAGCCACTGGGCATGTGGGTCGCTTTTGAACCCGGCCATTTTCATCAGAATCTGCCAATGCTCGGGCGAAACAGGATGCACCGAGAGCCGAGAGCCTTTTTTGAGCAGTTCCAAGCCGTCAAGGCCTGTTTCCGCCCGCATTTCAGGCAGGCTCACTTCTTTCACAGCCTTCGCCACAGCCCGCACGCCCACCTGCATCCAGGTGGGGTTGGCCATTTCGCTTTTGGGGTCGAAGTGGTCGGCTTTGGGGTCGAACTGAGTGGGGTCGGGGTGCGACTCCTCAACCACCACCGCCACGCCGGCCATGCCCGGCGGCTCGGCATTGGAATGATAGTAAACGACACCATCGCCATATTTGACATCATCACGCAAGTAATTTCTGGCCTGATAGTTACGAATACCATCCCAGCCGGTCGTCTGGTTTGGGGCTTTTTCCAGATCTTCGTAGGAGAAGCAGTCAGGTTCAGACTTAAAAAGCCAGTAACGCGGCATGGCCAGCGAATCCTCCGGTTGGCATGTCAATTAGGGGTTGATTCTGACAAATGATTATTGTTCACGGTCGATCATAATTTCGCAAGTCGGACGATCGCCGCGAAGGCGATCAGGGCCAGGCCCAGAATGGCCAGATAAAGCCGGGAACCCTCTTTACCCAGAAAAAATCGCATGGCGTGAAGCCTGCGAGACTCCTGCAAAAACTTTGGGTTGATGATTGCCACGAAAATAAGAACTAGCCCTGAGACCAGAATCAGGGCTAGTTCATCAATGTTCCGATCGGTCATGGCCTGCAAGCACGTGAAAGGCCAGGCTCAGTCCATATCGTCCAAGTCAATGGGGTCGCTTGGTTTGCGTCGACGCCTGCCGGATGATGATCGCCGCCGGGGCTCGTAATCTTCATCATCGTCGTTGTCGGCATCAGCATAGGCTTTTTTCTTTTCAGGCCGTGGCTGGAAATCCGCCATGTGCGGGCGCGGCAGGGCTGGCGGTTCCAGCATTCGCCGAGGTTCAGGCGGTGGCGTGGCGATGGCTATCTGATCAAGAAGCCGACTGCCCAGTTTCTCAAGCCGGCTGGTGTATTTGGCCACCTTGATGCTCAGGCCATCATAAGAGATAAGCGAGAGCACAGCGATGAGAACCCCGCCCGTGAGCGGCAGAAGGCCCTGGGCCAGAATGGATGTCCATGTTTCTTCAACAAGCTGGGCATCGTGGGTCTGAAGCAGGCGGCCGATCATCATCAACGAACCCAACAGGCCAAGCATAGGGGCCAGCACGGCCACCCGCCGCAAGGTCGGAATATTACGCATGAGATCTTCTGACTCTACTCGCACCGCCAGGTTCAGGGCTCGCTCGAGGTCGGCCGTTGGCCTTCCCCAGCGGCTTGCAACGGCGCCCGCAACCCGGGCCGCCGAGCAATTGTGCATCTCGCAAAGATCAGTCAGCTTAGAACGGTCCAGCCGCCCACCTTCCAACCTGTCTTCCAGCCGGCTGATAAACTTCCGCGGCAGCACACGCCGATTTCTCAGGCTCCAGGCCCGCTCGAAAATTGTTAAAAGTGCGAGCAAACCGGCTGCACCCAGAGCGCCCCAGGCCACTCTGTCTGTCCAGGGGGTCTTGCCGTAAAGCTCAACGGCCCACGCCGCAAACTGCTTAGAATCGCGAACGATAAGATCTTGCAATGGCGGGGCTTGCGGTGCTTCCTGAGCTTTCAGGAGATTGGGAAATAACGTGATCGCCAGTGCCGGGGCAACGACATTGAACATCATTGCCAATCGCTTAAACGGAACAGAGCACATGGCAGGAATCCCTTCCCAAACCATTCTATTGGCTGGATTTAGACACATTTGACCTCATCCAGCCTGTGCCTGGTGCAGACAACACTCAGCGCACGGTGCCCGGCAATTTCAGGGCCACCAGCCGCGTTTTGGCTTCGATCGCGGCAGGCTCGTTCGGAAAACGATCAACGAGTCTTTTATATAAATCGGCTGCATCCGCCGGTTGGTTGAGTTGCTCATAAACTTTACCGCCCTCAAGCAGGGCGGCCGCCTGCCAGATTGTCGAGTCGTGAAGGATATCGACTTTCAGAAATTCACGCAAAGCCTCGCGATAATTCTTTTCGTGGAAATAAGTTTCGCCACGCATGAATTGTGCCTTCGCCGCCAGGTCGCCCGACGGCCTGGCGTCAATCACCGCCTGATAAGCTTTACGCGAATCGTCGAACCGGGCCAGCCCCTGATAGGCCCTGCCCCTGGCATAATGCACTTCACCCGCCAATTCCGGATTTTTGGAAAACTCAGCGTCGTTTAACAAGCCATCCGCCAGCTTATTCACTTCATCCCATTTTTTTTGTGATGTAAGTGCCTGAATCATTCGCAGTTGCGCTGTATTTGCCCATGCTGGCCGCTGCTCTTTCGGCAGATTTTTGAGGAGATCGTCAAGAATGCGAGCCGCCTCTTCCGGCCGATCAGTGCGGATGGCGATCTCGCCTAACCAGAATGCAGATTCACCCGCCAGCGGCGATTTCGGGTAGTCGGTTCGAAGTCGCGTCCAAAGCTCACGCGAAGTGTCCCAGTGCTTTTGGTCAAGCTCGGCCCGGGCCAGACGATAAATCGCCGATTCCCTGACTGATTCATCTACCTGCCCCTTCGCCTTGGCATCAACCAGTTCAGCCAGAAGGCTTTTTACTTTATCGTAATCCTTTGCTGAGTATGCAGATTCAGCAAGATTCAGGCGGGCCTCGGCAGCCATTTTTGAGCCAGGCGTTTCTTTCAAAATACGCTCAAAAACCTTGTCGGCATCGGCAATTTTGCCGGCATCCAAAAGCAGATAGGCCCATTCCGAGAGTATCTGGTCAGCCCCTTCAGGCTTATCTTTTAAATACTTATCTGCATAAACAGCATAGGCTTGGGCCGATTCAGGCGCCTTCCCGGCCCGGCTCAAAAGTCGGGCCTTTCGCAGGCTGCCTTCTCTGGCTAGTGATTCAGGCAGCTTGTCGCCAACTGCCAGCAGTTTTTCGAGCTGGGCGAGCGATTCCTCAAACTTACCTGAATTTTCGAGCACCTTGCTGGCGGCCATTGCCGATTCCTGAGCGGTGGGCGTGTCAAGCTTTGTCATCTCGGCCGCCGTTGCAAATGCCTTGGCTGAATCTGCCGGCCTTTTCATTTCTGAATAGACATAACCTAATCCGCTATAGGCTCTTGCACGAAGAGGCCCCGGCTCGCCCTGGCGGCTGACGAGTTCAAGCCACGCGGCGGCAAGTGGCAAATCCTTTGCCTCAAGGGCTGATTCGCCCAGCCTTAATGCTGTGGGCACAAGGGTTTCGCTCTTGGAAAAATCGGTTTCAAGCTGTTTCAGGGTTTTGGCCGATTCCTGCTTTTTGCCGATTTCCCACTGCGAAATCGCCAGCCAGGCCAGGGCATGATCCGCCAGCCGGGTCGGCCTGGTTTGCAGATAGGCTTCAAGTGTTGCGGCGGCTTCGTCGTATTTTTTGGCCTCGAAAGCCGATTGACCCAGCAGCAATCGGGCCTCGGCCGAGCCTTTGAGCATACTGCCCGAACTGAGTGAGGCCAGCAGTGTTCTTGCTTTATCGCCCTCGCCCATCGCCTGATATGCCATGGCAAGCTGATATTTGGCTGACGATGCCAAGTCGTCTCGCAGCTTGTCTTTAACAAGTGTTTCAAGAATTGCGGCGGCCGCCTTGTGCTTGCCTTCGCCCGCCTCAATGCGGGCCTGAAGCAGCTTGGCCTCGG
>JBJTRR010000329.1:0-5631 GCA_046076185.1 bacterium
CAATCAGGGCAAGGTCTTTGATGACAATGGTGCGGAGCATCGGGGGCTGATTCTCACGCAGGCCGTGGCATTTTCGGTTGATGCCGGAAAGTGGCTGAAGACTCACCCTGGCCTGGGTTTCATGCCATTTACGGCTTATTTTTTCAGGCCAAGGTTTTTGACATGAAAGGCAATCGCTTCGCGAACGTGCAGATCCCAGTATTCCCAGTTATGGGCGCCGGGAAATTCGCGATATTCGTGGCTGATATGAAGTTTTTGCAGATGATCGCGGAAGGCACGGTTCTGGGAAAGCAGGAAGTCTTCCGTGCCGCAGTCGATAAGCATGGGCGGAAATTGGCCGTGATCCATCTGCTGAACGATGGCAAACGGGTCTTCAGGGCCGCCTTTGGGGCTCGAGCCGAAGATCCGCTCAAATTCGGGGCTGAGCTTTTTAGCTTCCGTCACCTGATGGAGCATGCCCAAAGCACCTGAATGGGAATTGATGCTGCCGAATTTGTCAGCATGCTTCAGGCCAACTTTCACAGCCCCATAGCCACCCATCGAGAGGCCACCAATGGCCCGCCCTGATTTTTCGGCCTTCACCGGGAATGTTTGATCGACCAGCCCCACAATATCCTTAACAAGATCATCTTCGTAAGCGTCACCCTCTTTGGCGTTGGTGTACCAGCCACGGCCACCATCAGGCATGACAACCACAAGCGGAAGGCCGGCAACATAGCGTTCGACAGACGTCCGACGCATCCAGATGGTGTGGTCGTCAGACAACCCGTGAAGCAGATAAAACACGGACCAGGGCTTCGGTATCGAGGCATCTTCAGGGAAAACGATATTAAAGCTTGAAGCTTTTTTCAGTGATTTACTGAAGTAGTTGATCGTGCTGAAGGCCATGGGCACAATTCCATTGGATTGACTGAACCAGAATTGACAAAGCCAAAGTTGCGAATGTTATTTCACACGACTTCCCGGAATGGCTTCCGCGTCGTCAGGCTGAAGTAGAACGACCTTATCACCCGAACTGGCCGCCAGAAGCATGCCATTAGAAGTTTCGCCGCGAAGCATGGCCGGTTCAAGGTTATTAACAACAATGATACGGCGGCCAACGAGCTGCTCAGGCGTGTAGTGGGCACGAATGCCGGCGACAATCTGCTTTTCCACTTCGCCCACCTGAATTTGCAGCAGCATGAGCTTATCAGCATTCGGGTGTGGCCGGGCGTCAAGCACCTTGGCGACTCGCAGGTCGATCTTGGCAAAATCTTCGTACTTGATGGTTTCCAGCGGATTTGGGTCGGGCATGGTCTTGGTCTGCGATCGGTTTGAGACGGTTGCGAATTGGGAAAACGGGTTGAATCAACAGAGTGTCTGGAGAATCTTACTCAGACTTTTTTTCAACACTGCCAATGACTTGGCGAATG
Source organism: bacterium (assembly GCA_046076185.1). Taxonomy (GTDB): domain Bacteria; phylum Planctomycetota; class Planctomycetia; order Isosphaerales; family Isosphaeraceae; genus QWQI01. The sequence continues at coordinate 1,413 of JBJTRR010000329.1, forward strand.
CTGCCCTGGGCGATACCTCGAACGACAGCCCAGGCAATGATAAACGGGGTGGTTGGGTGCTTCAATATTGTGGGAATATTCTTCTCAAAAAGGAAGTGGCCCGAGAACATGAAGGCATAGGCCAGTATGACCAGGCCCACAGAATAAATCGGCTGAAACGGCAGAATAAAGATGGCCGCTGCCACCATGGGCCAGCCGACAAAGACGTGCAGAAAATGATTGACCGGGTGCTGGTGATCAGCCCGGTATTTGGCAACCAGTCGCCCCCAGCTTCCTGCCTGTGCGTTGCTCATCTCATGGCCCCTGCCCTGGTCATTCAGTAATTGGTTTTTTGAACCCGGTTATCCTTGGGCTGCTGGTCAGCCAGCACCACCTTTTTCAGCCTGGCAATCTCTTCGCCATTCAAGCCCTTATGCACCTTAGGGTTATCGTATTTATCAAGACCCTTGTGCATGACCTGCGGCCAGAAGCTGGCAAAATTGAATTTGGGCGAGTTGTCGGCATCGTGGCATTTAATGCAAAGCATGTTCTTGTCAGCGGTTTCTGCCTTCAGGGCAAGCGCGGCACGAAACTTGGCATTGTCAGGGTCGCCCACATGGAACGAAGCCGGCCCATGGCAGTTTTCACACTGATTGCCCTGCAGCCAAGGCGTTTTATCTGCCGAAACCCAGCCTGAATCATACTCAAACCCCGTGGTGTGGCACGAGATGCATTCAGCGTCAAACTCACGATTACGCTTCGGGTTCTTCAGTGGCTCGTAAGCATGGGCGTGCTTGGTGGTAAGCCATTTTGTGTATGTGTTAGGGTGGCAGTCCTTACAGGTGCCTGCACCGACATAAGTTGAGCCAGGCACAGCATTAATCGGCGACCGGCGGGGAAAATCCTCAACCACTTTGGCAGCCTTCAGCTCTGCCTGAAAATCCTCGTCAATCAGCTTGCGAATCGGCTCGCCAGCCTTCTCACCGTCGAATTTGCTGCCAAGGGTGATCCTCTTATATTTCACCGGTTCGGCCGAATCGGCAAAGAAGCCAACCAGGCCATTGTATTTGCCCTTCTTGCCGACATTCACGATCAAAGTCTTACCATCGTTCACTTTATCTGCGTCGTTCGTGGGGTCTTCGTAAACGCTCGAAGCCACAACCACATCAAACACAGGAAACTCGGCGGCCAGTCTTTTCGCCATTTCAGGCGGGCCCTGCACCAGCAAAACCTGAAAATCTGTGCCCTTGGCAAGAGCTTCGGCAACCGGTTTCAGGGCTGTGGATGGGTCAGAAGCGGGCAGAAGATCCTTGATTGTCGGGTCGTTGATCGATTCAAGCGATTTTGGGTCAACGACAGATGTTATCCCGATTTTTTTTGAACCGGCTGCGGCAATATGTGATGGAACAATGGTCTGTTCAAAACCCGCTGCCGGCTTGACATTGGCTGCGACAATCTTCGGGCCATCGGTCATGTTCAGATACTGGCCAAGCACTTCAAGAACGCCCAGCTTCAGGTCGTTGGCCGCCAGCGATATCGCCTGGTAGTTCATCAGCTTCAGGGCACGCATGGCCACCGTGAATTTGACTTTCGTCTGCTCAAGCCCGCCCAGTGAAGCGGCCGGGTCTTTGATAACGCTACCCAGATCAACTGGAACCAGCGGCCACCCCTGTGCCTTCAGCTTTTCGCAAAGGTCATATCGGCGGCGCAACCCGCCCAACTGGCCGGCTGTGCATCCGCACGGTTCCAGATATCCATTCTGCTCGCCCGAGACAAGCAGCACGGCCGCAGGATTTGTCCAGTCAACAATCTGCGTATCGCTCGCTGGCTTTTCAGCCGCGGCGGGCATGGCATTTGTAGATGAAGCCACAACAGGGCCACCCGCTGCACCCGGTGTCGATGTCCCGGAAACCGGCCTGGCAGTTGATTGATCAGATCTTCCAGAACATCCACAAACATAGGCCATCGCAAAGCTTGCGATCAATACCGGCCAATCCCTCTGTAACTTTGACATAAGCGATCCCTGCAACCTGATTTGTGGGGGCTTCGGGCGAGCGTCGTGCCGCTTTCCGGCTTCAAAAAGCCGGTTACTTGGTGCTGAGAATGATCCCGGTAACCGGAATTTTCACCTCGCTGGCCATGGAATGATCGGTCTTCAGAACGATATCTCCCTCAACTACGCCCGGCTTGGAATTCGGCGGGATAGTCACGGTCATGATATATCGACCGGTGGCATCCGTGGCCGATTTGTCGTCGGCCGGTTTAACACCCACTTTAACAACATCCGGCGCACCGGCAACCTCAAACTTGGTCGCACGCTTGTCGCGAACAATCAAAACCGTCTGGGCCGAGCCGCCCTTTTCGGCTGAAACCTGGCTCAGGCGTAGAATTTCAGGGAACGACGAAATGGGCCCTGACATCTTGCCCGAGAGTGCAACCTTGATTTCACCCTGCTTTGGGTGGTCAGTTTTGATCAACATCTCTTCACTGAACAGGCCAACGGGCATACCTTTTTTGAGCCTGACTGTCACCACATAGCCCTTGACCTTTTCACTTTCTTTCAGGCCGGCAACATTTTCGGCTTCAAATGGCTCGGTTACGGTTTCAATGAAGTCGGGGCGAGAGACGGAAATGCTTGTGATCTTGAAATTTGGCATATCAGTGCTGAAAGTGTGCACATTCTGCTCGTTCGGCTTTTCGTTCGAGACATTGCCGAAATTCACAACCTGTTCCATGGGTCGAACCATCACGGCCGGGCGAACAAGGCCCTGAACGACAAAATCAATGGCTGGCTTCAGCGGGTCGTTGGTCAGAATGCTGGCCGATTTCTTGAATTCGCCATTGTTCAGGCGGGTCTCCCACTTAAGCTTGATTTCTGTCGATTCACCTGGCTTGAGGGTGAATTTCGATTCGTCGTTGGTGAAATTCGCTATGGTGCAAGAACATGTCGATGGACCTTTGGTCAGTTCCAGGTCGGTTTTGCCGCCGTTGGTCACCTTCCACACATGTTCGCCTTCTGCGTTCTGCGGCATCGCGTCGAACTGGTAAATCGGCTCATGATCAACCACCGCAACGGGCGCCGGCCCATTCTGTTCGGGCGTTTTTGTTGGGAATTTCAGGTCGTCCGAAGCTTTGTTCGCAGGCCTTGAAATCAGGGATGGTGCAATAATCACCCCCATCGTCAGCCCAGCGGCCAGAATTGCAATTAAAAACCATCGCAACATGTGTTGGTTCCTGACTGATTTCGTTCTATTGACACCGGGAATGACAAAGCCCTAACGCACCAGTGGCGAATGGGTGGTCAAGAATTTCTGTCCAGCGATATATTTAATATAATTTGGCGTCAGCCGTGCGGTCAAGGCAGGGTCAGGCGAATCATTCACCAATTAATTGAGAACCTGTCGCCTTTTCACTTCAAGCCAAAGCTCGCATCGGGCCGGCCATGGCAGGCAATAAATCATGGCCCCCTGGCCTATCAGGTAGAGCAGAAGGCCTGCCTGCGAGCGATTGATCGAAAGGGTTATCAGGCCAATCATGGTGGCTGCCAGCAGAAGCGACATGCGGTAAAGCTGGCTCGTTCGATAAACCCTGACCAAGGCACCCATTAGCTGGCGTTCCAGAATCTGATTATTGCGTGAAAGGTATTCAGAAATCTGCCGCAGCCCCTTGGCCTGAATCTTAAAGCTGATCGGAATTGCCACAGCCATTATCAGATAGGCCATGCCAACAAAGAACATCTCTACAGAATGGGTGTTCTTGCTGGTAAAGCCTGAGAAATTGCCTGACAAAATTTCACTGACCATGAAGAGAAAAAGCGGGCTTGCCGCCATCATGACGGACATCGACATGTTTTTGCGAAGGATGTCGGATGGATCAACACCTGGAAGTATGACTGTTCGGAGAACCATTCCGCATCTCGAGACCCGGGACATGATCGAACTTAAATATTCTCTACGAAGTTAACATAGAGGATGTGACAGAAAAATTCAACCATTATGCCTAAAAAAAGCAGTCGGCAAAAAACAAATGGAACGATTTGAAATGTTTGCCGGGAAGCCAAACACCCATGTTCAAGTTCCCGGCCTGATCCATTTCATCGAAAAGCAAAGGGAATCGTGGTCTCCTTGCCATCGATACTAACAACCAGTTCGCCTTTCAATTCGTCAAAATCATAGGCTCCCGGCTCACTTGCAAATCTTTTCCCGACAGTTTTTTTGCCTGATGATTCTTTGGCTGAAAG
>JBJTRR010000330.1:0-1968 GCA_046076185.1 bacterium
CAAATGCCAACAAGCAGTTCGAGTCTCCTTCTGCCTCGGCAGGATGTTACTCCTTCTGAGGATGACCGGTCCTCAAGGCCATGGCTCCCACAACCAGCATCGTCATCCCTGTCTATCGGGGTGAACTGACAATCCGCCAACTTGTTGAACGTCTTTTTGCCGTTTTGGGCGATGGGCTTCATCAGGTCGTACTTGTCAACGACTTCAGCCCCGACAACAGCGATGCCGTCTGCCGCGACCTGTATCGCCAGTTTGCCCCCCGGCTCACTTATCTCAGCCTGGGCCGAAACTTCGGCGAACATAATGCCGTAATGGCAGGCCTGAACCATGCTACCGGCGATTTCATGGTCATTATGGACGACGACTTCCAGAATCCGCCTGAAGAAGTCTCGCGGCTTGTCGCACATGCCATAACCACTGAAAGCGACGTGGTTTACAGCTTTTATAAAAAGAAAAACCACCATTTTTTCCGTAATCTGGGCAGTCGCCTCGTCAATGCGGTTGCCACCTGGCTCATCGGCAAGCCGGGCAACCTTTATCTCTCCAGCTTCAAGTGTATTAATCGCTGGCTGTGCGACGAGATCAGGCAATACGACGGGCCCTATCCCTATATTGATGGCCTGATCCTGAGCCGTACCAGCCGCATTGGCCGGATTGAAGTGCAGCACAACCCGCGCGAACTGGGGCAGTCAAGCTACACACTTTCGAAGCTGGTTTCACTGGCCATCCGCGTCTTTGTGAATTTCTCGGTCGTGCCACTTCGCCTGAGTGCCTTGATCGGCATGATACTCAGCCTGATTGGCGGCTGTTTTGGCATTTACATCGTGTGGGAGAAGCTCTCAAACCCTGATCTACAGGTCGGCTGGCCATCCCTGATGACAGCCGTGCTGGTTTTTTCAGGTGTTCAGCTCATCATGCTTGGCATTCTGGGTGAATACCTCGGCCGGCTTTACCTGACAGTCAACCGCATGCCTCAATTCTCAATTCGCGAGGTGCTGAAATGACACCTCCGACGTTTGACGAGCATTTTGCCGACACCTTTCGCAACCGCTCAGTGCTCATCACCGGCGGCCTTGGCTTTATCGGCAGCAATCTGGCCGCCAGGCTTATCGGCCTGGGTGCCCGTGTCACCCTTCTCGACTCGATGCTTGAAGATCATGGCGGCAATCTTTTCAACATTGAGCCGATCAAAGACCGGGTCGTTGTCAATTTCAGCGATGTGCGCGACGACCAGAGCCTGAAATATCTGATCAGGGGCAAAGATTACATTTTTCATCTTGCCAGCCAGAACGACCATATCCTGAGCCGACAGAACCCGTTTCCCGATATTGAAATCAATATCAGGGGCACTTTGAATCTGCTTGATAACTGCCGCAAATACAATCGTGGCGCCCGCCTGATTTACAGTGGCACCCGCGGCGAATATGGCTCGGCCATTAAATTGCCCGTTTCTGAAGATCAGCCCCTGAACCCTCGTGGAGTTTACGAGCTTTCAAGCATGGCGGCACAGCAGCTTTTCAAGATATATCACCAGAACGACGCCATTCGCTCCGTCACCCTGCGTCTGACAAATATCTATGGTGAACGCTCGCAGATGAAACACAATCGCTATGGCGTGGCCAACTGGTTTATCCGCCTGGCGATGGATAACAATTGCATTTCTGTCTTCGGCGACGGCCGGATCATCCGCGACTTCCTCCACGTCTCCGACACCGTTGAAGCCATGCTGGCCGCCGCAGCCTGCGAATCGGCCTATGGCACTGTGCTGAACGTTGGCAACGATCAGGGAAGTTCTTTTCGCGAACTGGCCGAAGCCGTGGTGCAGGTGGCCGGTACGGGCCGCTGGCAATTCACCCCGTTTTCGCCGGAACGGGCCGCTCAGGAGCCCGGCGATTTCATTTCTGACATCACCCGCATTCGCCAGCTCACAGGCTGGGAACCCCGCACCTCATTGCAATCGGGTCTGGA
>JBJTRR010000331.1:0-2320 GCA_046076185.1 bacterium
TAAAACCCGACAACAACTACGCTCAGAATCATAGTAACCCATGCCCCCGTGGCTTTGCCGGGGTTGGTCCGGGGGTCAATGGCCTGCGGAATCAGCATCAGCCATAGTGGGATCAGCAAGAAAAGCCATGTCAGTGCAGCAGGGTCTATCGTCTGGTAATTGTAAATCCGATAGGCACAGGCCGCGCCGGCAATACCCAGGCAAGCCATCAGCAGTGCTACGGCCCGATAAAACCGGCTGCCCATCCGGCTGGCAATGCCGCCCATGGCAAACAGGAAAACCGGCGAGAGCGAAAAAATACCGTGATGGCCAAAAAGCATGTGGCCCAGATAAACAATGCGTGGTTCGGGGTGTTTGTCAAAGTAGTCAAGGTCAAGCGGCGTTGTCCAATAGCTGCCGGCATATTCATAGGCATCGCCGCCAAAATCGGCATAGGCTGGTTTGAATGTGCCAAGAGCTGCATACTGGCATGCAAAGAAAATGACGGTTGGCACCATGGCGGCCGGCAGGAATGATGTAAGAGTCCGGCGAAACGAAACCGATGCCAGGACCAGGCCAATGATGGCGGGAAGTGAAGCGGCGGGCAGCTCGTTGCAGGCGCAGAAGGCTGAGAAAAACCCGGCCTGAAGATATGGGCCTGTGCGATGACAAGTGTCATTCACGGCCCTGATCATAGCACCGAAAGCGAAAAACGCCGCCCAGGCCGCCACAAGGTGGTTATTCAGCGTGCTTGTAAAAACGGTCAGGTAAGTGCCAAAGGAGAAGGCTGAAAGGCTGGCCAGCCACGCCCAGTCAGGGCTGTCGCCATCGTCCAGATACCGGCGGTATCTGACAAGGATCAGGGCCAGCGGCAAAATATTCAGCAAAACCACCACCGGCTTGAAATAGACCACATGCAGCGACCATTTAAATGGCTCGGGCGTCTGCATCTCAGTGCGTTTGCCACCGGTGGCTTTTGGGTCGTCAACAATCACATTACGCGGTATTCGCGGTGAAGCAGACTGATGATCAAGCGGCAGGCCCGACAATTGCCTGAACGGATACAATCCGGCGGCAATCAGTGTGGGCAGCATGGGCGGTTTGCTGGAATAGAAATGCTTCGGGGCAGTCTGGCCAGGTGTTGCATCTTCCCAGGGGTTTGGCCTGAAGACCTTGTCCTGAGTATCAGCCTGCCATGGGCAATCGTCAATTGTATAAGTGCCGCGTTCCACCAGCGACCACACCGTGCACCAGCGACTGATGTCGTTGGCCCCGATCATGGTGGGCATTCGCAGTGTCAGCCCCAGGGCAAGACATGTCGCCAGAAGAATGATGACGTTGCCTGCCGGGCCACGCCATACCGTTTCAGGTGATGATGGTTCGGTCATGCCAGTTGTCCCGCCTCTTTCACCTGTCAGTTTTTCAAAAGGTTGTTACTTCACCAATTGTGTCGATCACATTTGGCCTGGCACAGGGGCCGCCGCCGTCTCGGGCCAGGTTCCACTCCATCGCCAGACCCATGGCCAGAAACAGACCGCCGCCGATGAAGCCCATCCAGCCCATTGCCGCCACCACCGGCCCGCATGAACAACCCCAGAACCACAAGCCAATGCCAGCCAGCATCAGCAACAGGCTGACCATAACAAGAATTATGCCTGTACCGCCAACAAGATGCATCGGCCGCCCGCCGAACCGGCAACGGGCCGAAACGGCGAGAAGGTCGAGAAAACCCTTGAACATCCGGTTCCAGCCATATTTGGAATGGCCGAAATGGCGGGGGCGGTGGTTCACTTCAATCTCGCCAACCTTAAAACCTCTCGCTGCCGCCAGAACCGGAATAAACCGGTGTAGCTCGCCATAGAGCGAAAGATCTTTTACAACTTCTGTTCGATAAAGCTTAAAACCGCAGTTGTGGTCGTGCAGGCGGCAACCCGTCAGCCGACTGACCATCGCATTGAAAACCCGCGAAGGGCCAACCTTGTGCCAGGGGTCGTGCCGCTTACGCTTCCAGCCGCTGATTACGTCAAGGCCATCGTCATTGAGATTCGCGATAAATCGGGGAATTTCGGCAGGGTCGTCCTGCAGGTCGGCGTCAAGCGTAAAAACAAGGGGGCCCCGCGCTGCTGAAAAACCGGTTTGCAGGCCGCATGCCTTGCCAAAATTGCGACGAAACCGAATGGCACGAATGTTTGAATCGTGAGCCGCAAGCTCGCTGATCACCCGCCACGAGCCGTCGCGACTGCCATCATCAACGAAAATAATCTCGTAACCGCCCGGCCTGCCCGACAACACACCGACAAGCTGCCCGTGCAGTTCACGCAGGCTTTCCTCTTCGTTACAG
>JBJTRR010000332.1:0-2794 GCA_046076185.1 bacterium
AGGGGCCGTTCGCACAATATTGAGGATGGTGTTGGCCCCTTCACTGACCGGCACATCGGCCGATTGCTCGAAGCTGATGGTGCCGTATGTCGGCTTGACGGTGAGTGGCCTGATGGCCGTTCCGACTTGTGTATTACTGGCCGTTGTTGAAAGGAGCAGGTTGAACGTAGTGTCGGGGCGAAGGACGCCATCAAGCAGCGAAGTGACAACGAAGCTGGCCTGGGTCTGGTTGGCGTTAAAATGAACGGTGCCGCCACCCAGCAGGGGGCTGACGAGTGTCTGCCAGATGCAGGTGGCACCGGGAAGATCCTGGGGCGTGACAGTGACATCAAGCGGTTGCGAAGTTGCCCCGACGCGTGTCAGGTTAATCGTTACCTGCTGGCCGGCGTTTACCGAAGCGGCTGTTGAGACGTCGAAGCCGACTTTCTGGTCGTCGTCCTGATAGATTACCGCACGGATATCCGTCGAGACCGGAAAACTGGCCGAGACAGATGTGAGTTTCAGGTTGAATTTGGAGGTTGCCCTGAAAACGCTGTCAGACAGAGCCTTAAGTGTGAATGTCGCCTTGGATTGGCCGGCCGGGATGCTGATCAGGCCGCCATTGGCGATTGGCTGAATGAGGTTTTGCCAGGGCTCGGTCGAGCCGGTGATATCCTGAGGCGTAACTGTCACATCAAGCGGATTGGTGGTCGGGCCGATTCTCCTGACGGTGATGACGGCTTCAGTGCCTTCGGCAAGTGGTATGTCAGATGTCGAATCAAAACCGACCGAGCCGTCGTCGTTCACCACGAAGACTGGCTTGGTGGCTATGGCCGAAATGTATCGGGTCGAGCTGAACGACATGGCCAGATTGATTCGGGTGTCGGCTCTCTGAATATTGTCGGTGAGAGTGGTGACGGTGAAGGTGGCCGTGGCCTGATTCGGGTCGAAGTGGACAAGACCGTTATTAGCGATAGGCTGAATGAGATTCTGCCAGATTTCCGTTGAGCCGGGGATGTTCTGGGGGGTTATGGTGACGTCAAGAGCATCAGAAATTGTGCCCGATCGCGTGAGAGTGATTGTGGTGCTGTTGCCTTCAATGACCTGAACTTCGGCGGCTGATTCAAAGCCGACCTGACTCTTGGGCTGAAGGGCGAGATTGAAGTCGGATTTGACGTTCGACGAACCGACTGTGATATTGCGCGACCAGTAGCTTGTGCTTATGCCAGCCCCGGCGATCGTCAGCGTGTAACTGCCGGCAGGAACATTGTCGAGTTGGTAGCCGCCTGTGGCCCATGAGGTTGTGGTGAACGTGCCGGGGGCACCGGTGATCGTCACGTTTACACCTGTGTTTCCTTCGCCGGCGTTATAGAAATTATCGTTGTTGGCGTCAGTAAAAATCACGCCCAGCACGCTTGATTTGGTGCGGCTGAAGCGGTCGCCGAAATCCTGAGTGACAATCAGCGGGCCGACGCCTGTAGAGGGGTTGTTTTCAGGGGTAATCGAGACGCCAAGTTCTTTGAAATTGGCACTGATCATGTTATTGCGGTGGCCGCGGGGGTTCTGCATGCCATCCGTGCCGCTGCCCCAGTCAATGATAAAACCGGCCTGAGCATAGGCGACACTTGTCGCATAGGCGAAAATATTTTCGCCATAGGTGGACCAGCTGTAACCGGCGGCGGTGATGCGCGTGCCGACATCCTGTTCGCCCGGCAGAACGTGCTGCTGCGAGTCCTGCGCGATCATCTTCTGGTTATGCCCCAGCGCGGCATCGTTCAGGTTGCTGTTCCATGCGACGGGGGCCACGGGCGAGAGTGCTGCCAGTTCGCTTTTGAGCACTGTCAGGTTGACGCCGAAGCTCGTTACGGCACCCGCCACGCCGGGAATAGGGCTTTGAACGGGGCTTGACGAAGTGAAATAGCGGTCGTATTCACCGCCCGGATCCATGCGGAAGCGATTGATCCATTCCAGCATTTCCTGCTCAAGATTGGTGGGCAGGGCGGGAACATCGCGCCGCTCAAGCCCAAAAGTCTCAACAAAAAACAGCCGCACAGCACGGGTTTTGCGTCTTCCCTGACCGTGGCGGAACTTCAATACGGAGTGGCGCATCGAATGAACTCCCTGAACCTCGATTCATCATTCCTTAAATATAACTGATGAATCGACTTCCATGTAAGTGTCAACCGCCGGAAAACTAGAGCCAGATGCGCACCCGGTCGCGAATCGTGTCAGGCAGGCTTTTCTCCACGATCTTGCGGATGGTTTCGCTGTGCTGCCTTGTGCTGAAGTGCGAAAGGATGATGACCTGGTTCTGGAACTTACCAGCCCTGGCCAGAATATCTTCAAGATGGGTGTGGCCGAATTTATGAGATTCTGACGGCCGTTCGTGTTTGGTCACGAAAGTGGCTTCGCAAATCAGGATTTCCGCTTCGTATAAGGCCGGTTCAATATCAAGGCCACGGGGTGCCGTGTCACCGGTATAGGCCAGGCGAGGGATGCGGAATTCCTGCGAGACTTCCACACCCGAGAGCCGCAGGTCGCGAATCTGGGTGCCTTCCAGATGAGCAAATTCCGGCTTGAGTTTTTTGCGTTTTTCCCAGACGACAAACCCGAGCGATTCAATACGGTGGTCGGTGGGGAAGCAGCTGACGGCCAGCTCTCGCGAGACATCAACAACATCGCCAGGCTTCAGGCCAACAAGATAGGCAGGGGCGCGGCCACGATCTAGCTTCTGGATGGCACGCAGAAGCATAGCAACACCTTCAATCATTTCGACGGGCATGTAAATGGTGGGCGGTTCCATTTTCATCATGCG
>JBJTRR010000333.1:0-4331 GCA_046076185.1 bacterium
CCGGCGGCAGAATTACCGTTGGCGTAGGCATAGACAGCAGTGGCAAATGGGCTGAAGTCAGCGTATCTGACACAGGGCCTGGCATGGAACCAGCGGTGCTGAAACGGATTTTTGAGCCTTTTTTCACAACCAAGCCGCCCGGCGATGAATCAGGTCTGGGCGGAACGGGCCTGGGCCTTCCTGTCTGTCGCGACATTATTGAAGCTCATCATGGGCGTCTGCGTGTCGAATCAAAACCCGGTCAGGGTGCCACATTTACCGTGCGCCTACCGCTTGATGAAGCCGAAGGAGAGAGTCACGTCGTTTCGCCCAGGCCGTGAAGTTAACGCGGGCTGAGGCTAGCCGTTTTCGTTTGTCATTTATTAAAATAATTCTTGTTCATCCGCTTGTCGAAAACCAAGATCTATCGAATATTCAAAGCTCCATGGCTGATTCGAATAAAAAAAAGGTAACAATACGCAGACCACGATCAAGGTTACGTCGCTTACTTTTTGCGATGATTCTATTTTCAATCGTTTTTTTAATGCAGGAAATCGCTTTTCGCCTCTCATTTCCAATTCCCGAAACAACTCGCTTTAATCGAATTCGTTATCAATTACTGGCTGAAACCGACCCAAGGTTCCAACCCCTGATCAAACGCGGGCTGGTTTACGACAAGCTCCTGTTCGAAAGCCGACCCGACGGCTGGAGCCATCTTCATCGACTCAATCGCTTTGGCTTTCGTGAATACGATTTCCCAATCGAAAAACCAGTTCGTAAAAATCGTGTGATCGTTGTCGGAGACAGCATCACTGAGGGTCAGGGCGTCGCCAGCTCCAACACAATTCCCGCAAAACTTGGTAAGAAGCTGGGTAGTTCGACTGAGGTTCTGAATCTTGGAGTAGTCGCAGCGACATTGGACAAAGTCACTCTGCTGGCCGCTGAATCGGCAGAAGCCCTCACACCGCAGACGGTCGTTATGGTCATGTATGCTAACGATTTACCGGCCCCACCGGCTTTTACCATCGCAGCATTGAACAACCTGGAAACCACCGGCTCAAAAATCCGCCAGGATCTTGATAAAGCCAGATCCTTGAAGTTTTTACCACAGATCGTGCGTCTCGGGCTTCGACTCTCGGAGGATCAGCCCATTTATTCACGATTTTTCGGTTCAACCATTAGATATTTTTCGCCACAACCCGACTCTACCAACCCCTTCTCGAATCAGCCAAACCCGAACCCGAAGTTGAATCCAGACCTTGAGAAGGCCATGAGATCAGGCGAAATCAACCCATGGCTCTTGCTGCAGTCTGAAGCGATTCCGGGAATGCTTAATGCCGACCTGGCCCTTGGTGGATCTCCAGAGCCATTTCTGGCCGCGATTGGCCAGATATGTCAGCGGCGAAAGATCAATCTGATCATCGCTTACGTGCCTTTTTACGGCACAATCAGCGATAAATACGTCAGCTCGCTTGTCGCGTGCGGCATGGAAAAAACAACGGCTGAATCCTTGTTTTCCGACCCTTCTTACAGCCGGCACTCAACCGATCTGGCGGCTATTTGCAAACGGGTCAATATCCAGTTCGTCGATACGTCAGACGCCCTGAAAAAGCAGGAAGACTCCGGTAAGGCCCAATTCTGGAAATACGACAGCCACCCAAATGAAGCTGGCTATGAGACCATCGCCGAAGCGATTTTTCAGGCAATGTCTGCAAAATAAAAAAATGGCTATAAGTTGGGCGGCGTAAGAGCGGGCAGATCAATTGAAGGGCGGCCGGCTGAGCCAAAAGGCGAGGATGTGTTGGGTGGAATCGGCGATTGCACTTTTTTAAGCTCTGAAGAAGTAGGCACCGATGAGCCTGGTATTGGCGGGGAAGAAATCTCGGTACTGCGTCTTAAACTTCGCGAAACATCAACCCGGGTCGTCGGTTCAACCGGTGTGCGAATAGCCACCTTTTCGACAAGCTTTTGAGAAGCTGCCCGGGCGGCTGCCCGAACTTCGCTTGATTTATCAAACTGTGCTGCTTTTTCAAGATAATCAATCGCCACTGACTCGCCAATTTCGGCAAGAGCCCATGCAGCAGCCTTTCGCACACCCTCGTCTCTATCATTCCGCAGGCTGTCCATCAATGGTCCTGATGCGCTTGAGGCTCTTATCCTGCCAAGTTTTGTCGCCGCTTCGCGACGTTTCGATGGCCAATGGCTGTTCAGCATCCTGAGCGAGTCACCCAAGGCATCTACGGGCTGTGGGGCAATGGTTGTGACAGCCGGTGCTGGCTGAGCCACAACCACAGATGGTGCATAAGGTTGCGTGACAACAACTGCAGGTGCAGGCTGGGTCACTATGACGGTTGATTGTGGAATTCGCGGCTGATTCACCGCATTACCAAGGGCAAGCCCAGCACCAAAACCAACTACGCCGGAAAGAAAATCAATCCCACTGTTATTATTGGAATAATTGTTATTGATAACCACGGGGCGGGGCGGAGGCACCGGCCGAAAACCAGGGCCATGCGGCCTTTGGGCAAATAAGCCTGTCGGCTGAACCAGAATACCCGCCAGCAACAGCCCAAAGCTTGTTGCTCTTATCACGTTCGCCATGGCATACCCCGGTTTCCATACCAGACTGGCTGTTTATCTACTTCTATTTTTCGGCAGACTTTCATGTTCATTTCAAACAATTCGTGTAACTCGTCAACCCGAAATCACCAAAGATCAGCACCCCATGAAACACACAAGTTATTGAATTTCATGAATATAAAGCGCATTGTGCCCGGGCTTGCTGGCAATCAGTCCCCTAAGATGAATCACCACATCGCCTGATTCAGTAAGCCCGCGCTGACGGGCCCAGTCAATCGCCACTTTAAGGTTTTCATCCGGCTCGCCGTATTTCTCAAGCTTTAGAGGCTCAACACCCCATGCCAGAGATAAGTTCTGCATTGCCAGTGGGTTATCAGTGAGAGCAATTACAGGAACAGGTAGTCTCAATTTACTCAAGGCAAAGGCCGCACGCCCCGATCTTGAGACAACAACCACAATCTTTGGGCAAATCTGCCGCACTAATTCGGCAACAGCGTAAACCATTGCCGCCGTGATCGGCATGACTCTTGCCCAGTCTGTTGTTCGCATATGATGAGCTTCCATGCGGCGACTGATCGATGGGTCAAGCTTGAGATAAACCTCTGCCTGATAAAGAATTTGGTTCATCGTAGTGACAGCCTGGACTGGGTCTCGCCCCACGGCCGTTTCGCCCGACAGCATGACGGCATCCGTGCCATCCAAAACCGAATTGAATACGTCTGCCGCCTCAGCCCTGGTCGGTAACGATGAAACCTCCATGCTGGCAAGCATTTGTGTGGCCGTAATGACAGGCAGTCCGGCCCGGGCCGCTTTACCAATAATTCGCTTCTGTGCCGCCGGAACCTGTGCAACGTCAAGCTCAACACCCAGGTCGCCTCTCGCAACCATAAGTGCATCTACCACTTGCAGAATTTCATCCAAGTTCAGAAGTGCCGCCGGCTTTTCGATTTTGGCGACTATCTGGGCTTCAATCGACCGTTTCTGCATTTCACTACGCAATAAAAGCACATCTGCCGCTTCTTTTACAAAAGAAAGTGCAATATACGACACGGGGTGATCTTTCACCCAGTCCAGATCCTTTATATCCTTATTTGTTAATGCTTTAATTCTACTTCCGCCACCCGGAATATTAATTCCCTGTCGATTACGAAGTTTACCTGGTTGAAGATTACGAAGAACGGCTCTTCGCTCTTCAGGCCAGGCTTCCTCCACTATCATTGTCACGGTGCCGTCAGCAAAAAGCACTCGCTGGCCTGCCTGCATGTCATCAAAAAGCTCTTGAACCGGGCAGACAAGGCGTTTCATTTCAAGGTCAGGCTGTTCCTCGGAATCTACCGTATGGCCATACTTAAGTTCAAATTTTGCATCAACTTCGCATTCAATTGCATCATCGCCGGTCGTAATCTTGCCAAGACGTATTTTGGGCCCTGAGAGATCCATCAAAATGGCGACCGATCTTCCAAGTTCTTCTCGAATTTGCTGAATGAGGTGCCAAACTTTGCTGTGTCCCTCGTGTGTTCCGTGAGAAAAATTGAGACGGAACAGGTCAACTCCAGCCTGCACTAAGCGTTTAATGGAAAGGTAATCACAACAGGCCGGCCCGACAGTGGCCACAATTTTAGTACGCACTACACCGGGTTTTTCTTCCGTAAGTCGTCCCGCATAAATATCTTGGTTCATTTAGTTTCTCAACCTTTCCATCCGGAACGAAGCACAAGCAGAATAGGATTTCAGTTACCTGATCATTACCCACCATGCAAAAAGTTTTCAAG
>JBJTRR010000334.1:0-13188 GCA_046076185.1 bacterium
TGCTACCAGCAACGATCATGGTGGGGTCACCGTTAAAGTACAGTGTAGGATACCGTCAAATCAATAAGTTTTCCTAATACTCA
This sequence comes from bacterium, assembly GCA_046076185.1. Lineage (GTDB taxonomy): Bacteria > Planctomycetota > Planctomycetia > Isosphaerales > Isosphaeraceae > QWQI01. The sequence continues at coordinate 84 of JBJTRR010000334.1, forward strand.
AAATCATCAGAACAATATTTAATTTGTTCGTAAACCTAACAATTAATGATACTTAGGGAAATGATTTTCTGTGTGAAAAAAATCACGATTTCTCAGAAAACTCTTTTTTTTCAAAAAAATCCTGCCTGATGTTGATGTCAGGCAGGATTCAAAAATACCAGATTGCCGGCGTCTCAGACTGTCGCAAACTTGCCTTTGCCTGAAGCCCTGCGGCGGGCATCTTCAGTCAGGAACTTCTTGCGAAGTCTGATCGATGACGGTGTCACTTCCACCATCTCGTCGTCTTCGATGTATTCCAGGGCCAATTCCAAAGTCAGCAGGCGTGGCGGCTTCAGAAGAATGTTTTTGTCAGAGCCGCTGGCCCGCATGTTTGTCAACTTCTTTTCTTTGATCGGGTTGACCATCATGTCATCACTGCGGGCATTCTCAGCCACAATCATGCCTTCGTAAACCGGGTCGCCCGGTTTGACAAACATCACGCCCCGCTGCTGCAGGTTATCCAGCGCATAAGCGTTCACCTGGCCCGGTACCATGCTGATCATAACACCGTTGAGCCGCCGCGGTATGTCACCTTTAAATGGCTGATATTCACGGAACACGTGGTGCATCATTGCCTCGCCCTGGGTCGCTGAAAGCAATCTTGTACGCAGCCCAAGCAGTCCACGAGCTGGAATCACAAATTCAAGATGGGCATACTCGCCTTTGACATCCATCCGGGCCATCTCGCCACGACGCTGGCCCACCAACTCCATCACCGGACCCATCAGGCTTTGCGGCACGTCAACCACCAACTCTTCATAGGGCTCGTGCAGCTCGCCATTGATACGCTTTAAAATCACCTCGGGCTTGCCCACTGAAAGCTCATAGCCCTCTCGCCTCATCGTTTCGATCAGCACCGAGAGATGCAAAAGCCCACGACCAGAGACTTTATAAGCCTCGCCGTCTTCCGATGGCTCGACACGTAAAGCCACGTTTGATCGCAGTTCACTCAGCAACCGGTCATAAATATTCCGGCTGGTCAGATAAGTGCCTTCGCCCACCAGCGGCGAATCATTGACGCCAAAGACCATCGAAAGCGTCGGTTCGTCCACTGCGATGCGGGGCAGGGCATCAGTGTTCTCCAATTCGCCTATGGTGTCGCCAATCGAAACTTCCTCAAGCCCGACAAGAGCACAGATGTCGCCTGCCGAAACGGAATCGGCATCCACCCGGCCCAACTTGTCGAATGTCATCAACCGGTCAACCGTATCGGTCTGCCGATGATCGTCAATCTGCATCAGGCTCACACGCTGGCCTTTTTTCACCGTGCCAGAATAAACTCTGCCGATGGCGATACGGCCGACATATTCTGAAAAGTCAAGTGTTGTGCAAAGCATTCGGAAAGGAGCATCAATGGCCACTTCCGGGCCTGAAACTTTTTCCAGAATCAAATCCAGAAGTGGTTCGATCGTACCGTCTCTGGCACCAGAGTCGTGCGATGCAAACCCAGCCCTGCCTGAGGCGTAAATGTAGGGGAAGTCAAGTGTAAAGTCGTCCGCGCCAAGTTCCACAAACGTGTCGAAAATCTCGTTCAGAACCTGCTGAGGGCGGGCATCCGGGCGATCGATTTTGTTAATCACCACAATTGGCCGGATGTGGTTCGCAAAAGCCTTGCGAAGCACAAATTTTGTCTGTGGCATAGGCCCTTCAAAGGCATCCACCAGAACCAGGGCCCCATCGGCCATCTGCAGCGTTCGTTCCACCTCACCACCAAAGTCTGCGTGGCCAGGGGTATCGATTAAATTGATTTTGACGCCTTTGTAGGGCAAGGCGATATTTTTGGCCAGAATGGTAATACCGCGTTCCCGTTCCAAGTCGTTAGAATCAAGGATACGCTCGCCCTGAAGCTGCGAGTCTCGAAATTGGCCGCTCTGCCTGAGCATCGAATCAACGAGAGTGGTTTTACCGTGGTCAACGTGGGCAATGATTGCGACATTACGTATGTCACTGCGGCGCTCGGCTTTAACAGACATTTTCTCTCGTTTTGCATCCATCGGGAACAAGTCGGCACGGGCAGGTCAGGTTGACCCGTCTTGTCATCACCTGGCACGACTTCTGGAACAGATCAGGCATAATGATCACCTGAATTTCACTCTATCATTATGAGGTTTCTTTGGTTAAAGACAAGCCCAACCCGGCTCTCTTCACAGGAGTTTCACATGACCTAAAACCCGATTTCATTTTGATTTGCCTGACGGAATTGAGATCTAAACAATATCGTGGATTTTCATGCACGTTGCTTGACGATGAGATAAACTAATGACAGAACCTTTCCGGATACTCCGTTGTTTCCAGTCGGTTGCTTCGAGCCGGGATATCTTAACCGCCCTCAGGTTCTTTCATGATCACAACTTCGCCCGTTGCGACAACTGTTGCCAAGCTTGTCGCAGCACTCGTTGATTCCGATCGTATCCGAATCGATCGGCATCTCGAACGCATACTCTCCCGGCTTCGTACCCAGTTCGCTTTCAGGCCCGAATTTGTTGCCTGTTCCGATCATATTTCTCAATTTGTTCTAAACGGCGGCAAGCGTGTCCGCCCTCGTCTTTGCCTTTCGCTCTATCGCATTTTCAAAGACCTGCAGGCTGACGCTCCCGTACCCCGCTCGCTGATGTGGGTTGCATCTTCGCTTGAACTCTTTCATGCATTTATGCTGGTTCATGACGACCTCATCGATCGCAGCCCTCTGCGGCGTCATGGCCATTCCATGCACGAATCCATCCGGCTCAGGGCCACTGAGTTCAGCTCAGGCAGCATGTCCGACCATAAAGCCGCCAGCATGGCCTTGGTCATTGGCGACATTATGTTCACTGTCGGAATGAGCATGGTGACTCAGGCCGGGCTTGAGGGACGAACGGCCCGTAATGTCCATAAGATTATTTCTGACATGCTTTTAGAGACAGGTCTTGGTCAGGGCCTTGACATACTTTTTGAAGATAAATCACTTGCTGATTTTGATCATTCCGGTGGCGACGATGAAATTTATCAGATGTATCTCTATAAAACTGCCCGCTACACCATTACCGGCCCACTGCTGATCGGTGCTGCCATGGCCGATGCCCGCCACGATATTCTCAAGGCTCTTGGCAGAATTGGCGACATGCTTGGCCTGGCTTATCAAATCCGCAACGATCTGGAAGACCTCGCCGCCGCCTCTGCCGGGCTTGAATCGCCTGACCTCGACTCCGGTAAACGTACCCCGATATTGATTCACACCTACCGCAACCTCTCGCCGCAAGGTAAGTTGAATCTTGCACGCCTGCTGAACGAGACGCCCGGGCCCAATCGCCGCTGCCAGATCTTGGCACTCATGGAAACAACCGGTTCAATAGATCACGCACAGAAACTGGCAGAACGCCTTCAGGTGGAGTCGCTTGAGCTGATCCAGCAGCTACCCACCACGCCTGAAAAACGACAGGCCTTAGCCCGACTGGCTTCAGTTCGTGCCAACGGCTGATCAGTAATCAATAATCCTTTTCAATACAAGGCAGTTTCTGTCTTGTCACAACCATATTCCAGACACATAAAATGACGACTCAAAACGGTTTATCGAACGGGCATCACACAGCTGAATCTCGTGGTAATGCGGTTGTGATTGGCAGCGGATTTGGCGGCCTGGCGGCAGCCATCCGCCTTCAGGCGAAGGGCTTCAACACCACCATCCTTGAAATGCGAGACAAGCCTGGTGGGCGTGCTTATGTCTATGAGGATAAAGGCTTTATCTACGATGCCGGGCCGACAATCATAACGATCCCCCAGATTTTCACCGAACTGGCCGATGTTGCCGGTAAACGGCTTGAAGATTATGTAAAAATTGTTCCCTGCGACCCTTATTACCGCATTTATTTTGATGATCAGACACATTTTGACTATCGCGGTGGCGATGCCGAACTTGAAGCGGAAATCGCTCGTGTCAGCCCTGGTGATGTTGAAGGCTATCGCAAGTTTGCATCATACAGCTCACGCGTGTTTGACCGTGCCTACACCGACCTGGCCGACTATGCCTTCGACAGTGTTTGGGACATGATCAAAGTCTCGCCCGACCTCATGAAATTGCGAGCCGATCGTTCTGTTTTTGCCACCGTCAGCCGATTTATCAAAAATCCTAAGCTGCGACAGGTCTTCAGCTTCGAGCCTCTCCTCATTGGTGGTAACCCGCTTCGCAGTTCTTCCATCTATTCCATGATCCATCACCTCGAGAAAACCTGGGGTGTCCATTTTGCCATGGGTGGCACCGGAGCGATGGTCAATGGCCTGGTGAAAATGTTTCAGGACATTGGCGGCAAGATTCATTTGAACACCCGAGTTGATGAAATCAATGTTGAAAAGGGGCATGTCACCTCGGTGAGAACCCGTAACGGCAATACCCTGCCAGCCGACGTTGTTGTTTCAAATGGTGATGTGGCTAATACTTATCGCAAGCTGATCAAGCCCGAACACCGCCGTAAATGGACAGACCGCCGGCTTGAGCGAATGAAATATGCTATGAGTCTGGTAGTCATTTATTTCGGCGCGAATCGTAAATATGAACACGTTCCGCACCATTCCATCGTGCTCGGCCCCCGTTATGAAGGGCTCCTGGGCGATATTTTCGACCGAAAGATCGTCGCCGACGATTTCTCTCTTTATCTTCACCGGCCCACAGCCACCGACCCATCGCTGGCCCCGGAAGGCTCCGACTGCTTCTATGTTCTTTCGCCAGTTCCTACTGGGCGGTGGCCAGAACTGGGATCAAATCGGCGAAGATTATGCAGATAAAATACTCGCCTCGCTTGAAAAAGATCATCTTCTGCCTGATCTGCGTAAGCATCTCGTTTCCAAGCTCATCTTTACGCCAAAGAATTTTGAGACCGACCTTGATGCCTTCATGGGCTCGGCCTTTCAATTTGAACCACTCCTGACCCAGTCAGCCTGGTTCAGGCCTCATAATCGTTCCGAAGATGTTGATGGGCTTTATTTTGTGGGTGCTGGCACTCATCCCGGTGCGGGCCTGCCGGGCGTTGTCAACAGTGCCAAGGTGCTGGAGCGGTTCCTTTGATGATTTCCTTACCAGACGATCGCTGGCTCGGTGATCGCACCTGCAGGCGCATCACATCTTATTATGCCCGAACATTTTACTTCGCATCCCGCTGCCTACCGCGTAAAACACGTAGGCACGCCTACGCTGTTTACGCGTTCTGTCGCTGGGCTGACAACGCTGTTGACGATGCCGCTGACCTGGCTGATGCTCATTTTCGCCTGAATTTAGCCCGAAAAGCGTTAAACGAGGCTTATTGCGAAGGAGAGATTGCCCCCGGGCTCCTCTCGTTTCGAGACACGGTCACGCAGCGGCAGATTCCTCGTGAATTCTTTGAAGAGCTTCTTGAAGGCATGGCGATGGATCTGGTGAAGAATCGTTATGAAAACTGGCCTGAGCTTGACGTTTATTGCTATCGCGTTGCTGGTGTTGTCGGCCTGATGATGACGCACATCTTTGGCTTCGACGATCCTGCCTGCTTCGCTCAGGCCAAGTCGCTTGGCACGGCCATGCAGCTCACCAACATTCTTCGCGATATTGGCGAAGACGACGATCGTGGCCGAATCTATCTGCCGCTTGACGAGCTTGCCAGCTTTGACATTGCCACCGACCAGATTCATGCCAAATCGATGAGCGACCCGTTTCGCAACTTCATGAAATTCCAGATTGACCGGGCACGGCATCACTATTCTGTCGCCGAATCTGGCATCCCTCATGTTCTTGGAAGCACGCATCGCATGACGATTCGTGTCATGGGCCATCTCTACAGCCTGATTCTTAACGAAATCGAAAAACTCGATTATGATATCTACCGAACACGTGCTCGTGTATCGACTTCCAAAAAAATCAGAGGCCTTTTCGGTTGTCAGGCCCGAACCTGGCTTGAAGATGCCAGGCTGGCCCTGCGATAAGCCGGCTTACATCATTTAACCCCATACATAGAAATATAATGCGATGAATATTGCTGATCCCGACCGTTGGGTTAATCCGCAATCGCCAGGCGCTCATGAGTGGTGGTATTTTGATGCCATCAGCCACGACGGCCGCGATGCCCTGGTGCTTGTCTGGTATTCCGCTTTGCCTTTCGACCCATCCTATGGTGTGGCATCGCTTCGCCACATTCGCCAGCCGGATCGATTCCCCAAGCCACATCCGCTTGACCACTGCGCCATCAGCTTTTCCTGGTATCGCGATGGCAAGACCATGGCCTATGCACTTAATTCGTGGAAACGCGACCATTTTTCACATCGTCTTGAATCAGATGTGCTTAAGCTCAGCGTGGCCCGAAATCATCTTTCGCGAGATGCAGATCAATCCTACAACCTGAAGATCAGCACACCAATTCTCGGCTTTGGCTCGAAGCGGGCCGGAGTCGATCTTCAGTTTAAGCCACAACGTGGGCTGACCGCCTGGGAAAAAAATCTGGGCACAGCCCATCATCCTCATCTCTGGATGCTGGCAGCAGCCGATTGCTCAGTCGCCGGATCAATTCGTGCCGGCAAGCAGGAACTGGCCTTTGAAGGCCGTGGGTACCACGACCATAACGCCGGCGACGACGAGTTATCAAGGTCGTTTCACCGTTGGCACTGGGGAAGGTTTCACAACGCCGAAAAAACTCACATTTATTATGTCTGTGAACCCGCTCTCGGCCAAAGCGAAGGGCTCTGGTTGGAATGCGAATCGGGCCAGGTGAATCACGTCGAGCCATTGCAATCACTCAATAGCCAAATTCCTAAAAAAACGGTATTCGGCATAAGATATAACGAAACAAACCGGCAGGAAGCCGCGAAATTCAACTGGCAGCTCGGCAGACCGGTTGATCAGGGCCCGTTTTACCTGCGCTGGGTGAGCCAGTCAAATCAGACCGAAAATGGCCACGGTCGCGGCATTTGCGAGTTACTTCAGGCAGGTTATCTGCACCAGCCCTGGTTTAACTGGATGATCCCATACCGGCTGAAGCGTCCATCTGAAAGTTGATCGGCCAAGATAATTTAAGTCAGTGAGTGCTGCTATTTGTGCCGCCGGTATAAACCTGGTGCTTGCCGGGCGATGGAATCACCGACACCACCGGTTTCTGCTCATGAATTTCAGGAGCTGTCACGGCAGAGTTGTTTACCGCAAGCAGGCGATCAATGGCTACATCATAACCAAGACGCTCAACAATACTCAAAATTGTAATCTGCTCTCCAGACAACTCCTGAACATTTCCGGCCGATTCCACATCGTCAGAATCGTTCACCAGAAAATCCAGAGTCACACCAAGAACACTAGCCAGCTTTGAAGCCAGCAACAGCTTTGGCTCCTGAGCACCATTAAGAATACGCGACATCGATGACTTGGATATCCCAACCTTCTGGGCCAGGGTTATCTGGTCCATTCCTCGCAATAAACAAAGTCGGTTTAGCTTGTCTGAGTATCCCATATTGCACAGATTACGCACGCAACTTGCGACAATCAATAAAAATAAAAATATTTTTCAAAAAATGCTAAAGTAAGCAAAATTTGTACTTGATGCGCGGTGGACTTGGCTGTAAACTGCATCCCGTATTAAGAAGTCCCGAAATTCACAACTCAATCCCAATTTTGGAAACAAATAGGATTCAGAAAAGGAATTTTCGGGGCATGTCAGAGCAGATTTGATTCGGGCCGATGTGCTGACAGGATGAACTTACGAATCAGGAGAACAGGCTGTGCTCCCTGCCAAAACCCAACCAAAGCAAAAGAAAACCGATGATTTGCCAATCCTTCGTCTGATCCGTTCAGCGACAGAGGAAGGAGCCGTGAGAACATGGCGTATCAACAACCAGATCGTTGCGATTCATTGTTGGACAGACGATGAATACGCCGCCTTGAAAAAACCACCCAAGGATGCTGTGGCTTATCCCTCTGGTGTCTGGATTGCGTTGCGCAATATCTGACGATCCTCCCTTCGATCTTTAAATCCGTCGTCGTTGACTGTTGCATCCATTTCGGGTGCTGAGCTGTTTAGAAGAAACTCAGCAGGATGCTCGAGTGGGCATGGATGCCCTTTTAAAATTCGCTGACTCAATTGCGTAATGGCCATGATGAGCTTTTTTGGGCATGGAAGCCCACATCCTGGCTTTTTTACTTGCTCTGTTTTTTCAGGTTATGTTTCAGAAAGCTCAGTAGCCTGTGAAATACAGGCAAACCAGAAGGTATAACGGCTTTGGGTGATATTTTATAAGCCCTTATCATATAGTGTATTACATTAATGGCAAACAAAGTGATGTAATTCTGTCCCCTTATGCGTATCAAAATAAATAATTACCGAATTCGGGGCCCATAAAACTTTACTAAAGCGGTTTTAATTGCCATAATCCGCCATTTTATTTTGATAAATATAAAAAAAGCGGAGTTTGCCAGATTAGTGCAAACTCCGCTTGGGTGTCTGACTTTATAACTGCTGAATCACTTAGGTGAAACTGGCAGTTTCATGTCTTCTGCGTGCATGTCGAGGTCACGCCAGCTGATGCCATCAAAGAATTCCTTGGCGGCGTTCGAGAGAGCCTTGGCCGACTCTTCTGGCGAAACGTTCGGGGCAGTCAGGTTTACATCACCCGCCGGAACACTTGCCAGAATCGGCGTGAGCTGGGTGTAAATTTCCTTCTGACGATCGTTCGTCGGAGCAGCAAATCGCAGATTAAACGTGGCCATGAACGCAACGAGGTCGCCCACTGTGGTTCCCTTGTATTTTTCAAGGCCTTCCAGCAGTTTCTGATATTCCGGCTCGCGCATCAGGCGGGCCAGAGTTGTGGCTGATCGCAGAGAACGATCGGCAGGTTCATAATCAACGCTGAACTTCGGAGCCGATTTCTCAAATTTCGTCCGAAGCGTTTTCAGCGATGTTTCAATCTGGTCGAGCGTCTCTTTAGAAATCTTGCCGCCCAGGTCTTCTTTCAAAGCTTTTTTGACAGCCGTACCAACGGCAGCCACTTCGCTGGCATATGCATCACCCTTCAGCATATTTGGAAGGTTATCACGCGTGGTCAGGGCGCTCAGCGAAAGTGAAATCGCTTCTGAGGAGAGCTCAAACGGAATTTCCTTGATAATCGAAGAATTCAGGGCCGTTTTATTCAGATACGAAATCACTTCTTTCGTATTGCCTTCCAGAATCTGATCGAGCATGCGGTTGGCTGTAACACCTGTCACCACATCACGTTCGCGGCTGGCCACTTCCTTCACATCGGCTTTAACAGCCGCCTGACGCTTCTTGTCTGCCTCAGCAATCAGCTTGAGACGACGTAATTCTTTATTCCACTTGATCTTGGTGTCGGTATTGATCGACGTGGCCTTGGCTTGGTCAACCATATACTGACCCTGGCCACGAGCCAAAGCGCCCAGGCCCATCGCATAGCCGGCTGCTGGGTCTTGGGCACCCATCCCATAGCCATTACCCCAGCCGCCCCAGCCCCATCGGCCATAAGCACCTGGATACCGGAATTGGGCATCGGCTGAATCAACCACGAAAAACAGGCAAAACAGAGGGAGGAAAAATCGAAGCTGACGAGACCGCATCGAATGACTCCTGAAAAGTAGGGTGGAACATTCATCAGTTAGTTGTTCAAACTATTTATGATTTTACAGCAAAACGGTCAGCCGACTCCAGTGGCATACGCCTTTAATTCATGAATCGTTGCGAATCGTAACGATCGCACGGGCTGGGTTAAGTCTGCAACGCCAGTCTGCCGCTAATCAACCCCTGCGCAAATTTCGCGGTAACCACAATCTAAATATAACAAAAATAATAACTTGCATGCTGATCTGGCTCATCTTTTTTATTCATCCGCATCGTGCCAGATCAGACCGGTAGCCCTGGTGTGTCAACGGCAACCGGTCAGCTGATCCATATCGATATCAATGAAAGACTCAACTTTTTTGGGATGATCTTTCAGTTCGTCTCTCAGAATCTGAACATCGCGTGGGGCCGTTATGCCAAGCCGCACCTGGTTTCTGTCAACCTTCACCACCGTCAGGGTGATATTGTTACCGATCTGTATGCTGTCACCGATTTTGCGACTGAGTACTAACATCTCTTATCCTCCCTGATTTACGATCATCAATCCACATCTATAATATGACAGGTGTTGCACATCGTGACTGTCTGATCCAACCGCTGTGACATAGATACAGTCGCAACCTTCGCCAGACAGGCGACAAAATTTCAGAAAATTTTTAAAATATTCTGAAGTCTATGTCTCTAATGACCGAAAACCGCTTTGAGTGCCCATGGAAAACATCATCACAACTCATCAGCTCACAAAATGTTATGGTGATTTTTTTGCCCTTCGCAACCTTTCGCTTGAAGTGCGCCGGGGCGAAGTTTTTGGCCTGCTGGGCCCGAACGGGTCTGGCAAAACCACCACGATTCGCACAATTCTGGGGCTCATCAGGTCCACATCCGGCCATGCCTCAGTTGCCGGGCTCGACTGCTGGCACGATAGCCTTCAGGTTCGTGAACGCGTGAGCTATCTCCCGGGCGAACTTCGCATGTTCGGCTACCTCTCTGGCTACCGACACCTGAAATTTTTCTGCGAACTACGTGGCAGCAAAAGATACGAGCGAGCGGTTTACATCGCCGAAAACATTCTCTCGCTTGATCTCAGAAAAAAAGTCCGCCAGTATTCCACCGGTATGAAACAGAAGCTGGCACTGGCTCAGGCCTTTGCTGATCCCGTTGAAATTCTGATCCTCGACGAACCGACTTCCGCCCTCGATCCCTCGGCCCGTGGCCTGGTTCTTGATCTGGTTCTGGCCGCCAAGGCTCAAGGGCAGACGGTAATTTTCTCGGGCCACGTGCTCAGCGAGGTTGAACGCATCAGCGACCGCGTCGCCATCATGCGCCGGGGCCAGCTCATGCATGTGGAAGATATGCACACCCGCCGTTGTGTGCGAATGGTGCTTGCCCGATTCGACGACGAGCCGCCGCATCACTTCCCGGAAGACCTGGGCCTGGTCGTTCGCCAACGCAATGGCAGCGAACTGCTTTTTGAGCACCATGGCGAGCTGCGTAGCATGCTTGACTGGTTCTCTCGTCAGAACGTAAGCGAGATGGCTATCGGAACCGAAGACCTGCGTGGGCTTTACGACCGCTTCCACGGCCCGAACGTGATGGAAGAGGAACTCGCCGCAAGTGGCGTCTGAGACATCCGTATAAAATCATAAACATTTTTCAAATAAGAAGATAAGCATCATGCAAACGCCCATGTATCCGCTGGTGAAGCGTCTCGTCATCGAAACCCAGTTTTTTCTTGGTTTTTCGCTCCTGGCCCTTTTTGGCCTGAGCTGGTTCAGCGTGCTTCGCACAAGCTGGGCGGAAGGCAGGCAGGAAACGGCCGCCGTTCGTGAAGCCGCCCAGAAGGGCGAACTCAAAAAAATGCCCGCCCGAAAACCTGCCGAGAAAAAAGAGGAAGGCAAAGCGGCCGAAAAGAAACCGGAAAACGGCGAAATCAAAAAAACGGAAGACACCAAACCAGCCGACGCCACAAAAACTGAGGAACCTAAAACAGGCGAATCGGCCAAATCTGCCGAACCAAAACCGGCTGAAGCTCCGCCCCAGCCACCTCCTCCACAATCCGACGCCCAACGCAACCAGCGACGCACCCTTGGCTTCTACCGCTTCATGGGCGGCCCCGACATGGATATGTCGTCGGGTGCCATTGAAACCATGCTGCTTTATTTCCTCACTGTCGGCATTCCCATTATGATTCCTCTCTTCTGGGGCATCTCGCGTGGCACGGCGGCCGTGGCGGCTGAAATTGAACGTGGCACTATGGACATGGTTCTCTCACGCCCCGTTTCACGTACCAACTATCTGCTGGCTCACATCTTCCTGACACTCCTCGGATACGCCCTGATGCTTGTCGCCCTTTTGGCAGGAAATCTGATCGGCGAGCAGTTCCACTCGGTGGACATGCACCCGCGACTGGTGGCCCTGGCACGCCCTGCGCTGAATGTCACCGCCATGGGTCTGGCCATGTTCGGCATCACGCTTGCCCTCTCAGCCTGGGACCTGGTTCGCTGGCGGCCCACCATGATCGCCAGCATCCTGACGATCGCTCAGCTTGTCGGCTATGCCGTGGCCAATCAGCCTGATACGCCCGACGACAGTTGGTATAAAGTTCCCGGCAATTTCAGCATTTTTTCGACCTTTTACCCCATTGAATCGTTTGTCAAAGGTGAATACCTGCCGCGACATGTCGCGATTTTGACAGGCGTATTCATTACCGGTTCATTAGTCGCCATCTGGCGGTTTAATACACGCGACCTGCCGGCCAACAGCTAAATTGCAATGGAAATGAAATCAGAGCAAAAATCATCTCCGACACGCGTCTCGATTGCGATCATTCGCCGGGGTGATTTTTTTCTGATCCGCGTGCGTCCGCCCGGCGGCCCCATGCCGGGTGTCTATGAATTTGCCGGCGGCAAGTGTGAGCCCGGCGAGGAGCCCGCCACCACCGCCCTGCGTGAAGCCCGCGAAGAAACCGCTATGGGTATTGCCATAACTGGCCTGCGCACATCGTTTGAATATCATTATGCCCACGGGCATATTCACCTTCATTATTACGACTGTCAGCCCGATCCGGCCAACGCCGAACCTGCTGCCGATTCGGGCTTCCACTGGGTCCACGGATCGGTTTTGCCCACCTTGACATTCCCACCGGCCAACGAACCGATTATGCGAGAACTGGCAGGGGAGGTGGGTGGGAATTTTGGCCAGTCGGTACTTCATTAGAAATTTTGAATATAGAAGGTGTCTTCCATCGACATCTTGTAATTCGTAAAAGTAAACTTTATAAATTAATACACAACAAACGGTTCTGTATCTCTATCAACTGAAAGAGCAGTTCCACTTTCGACTATCTGGTAGATATAGTTTTGAGATTGTCAAACAAAAAAGAATAGGGTCACACGATATGGGTTTCTATTTTAGAAAAAGTATAGGAGTCGGGCCTTTTAGGTTTAATTTGTCCAAGTCAGGCATTGGCGTTTCGACTGGAATTCCGGGCTTTAGAATCAGTCAAAGCCCCA
>JBJTRR010000335.1:0-3989 GCA_046076185.1 bacterium
CTGGGCCGAGGTGAAGGTGTTGCTATATGTCCTGGCACCCCAGGAATTATCAACCACCATGCCCTTCACAAAGAAGCCGATATCAAGGTCGTTCGGGTTCATTATCCCTACAAAATTCTTTGTCCACGTACCATTGTCATAGCCATTGACAACGCCGCTGGCATCGGTCGTCTGGCGACGAAGCTGATAGGGGTCAGGGGTCGTCAGGTTCAGGTCGGGGCTCTCCTGGTCGCCATAAACCATCACGGTGCGGTTCTTGCCCGAGCTGTCAAGATTACCGGAAATCAAATTCCAGCCCCTGCGGATTGGCACTTTGACAACCGTATTGTTGAATGTGCTGGTCTGTGATGTCGTCAGGTTTGGCGGCACCGTGACCTTGGGAACAGCCACACCATTGACGGTCAGGTCAAGCTGCTTGAAGCCTGTGGCACCGTCAAGATTACCGTTTTTCAGCGTGTAGCTGTCATAGCCAGAATTATTGGCGTCTTTGGCTGCACGGAAGCTGAATTGATAGTTGTTCGTGGTGCCGTTGGCGGTTGTTACCGGCAACTGGTTGGTGTATTTGGACGATGTCAGGTCAACCGAGTTCTGATAGGTCGAGGAATCGCCGATCAGGCCATTAATGCGGGGCGACTCGCTCACTACCGTTCCATTCGGCAGCGTACGACTGTAAGTGCCCCAGCCATCTTTAGCGTTAGCCGGTGCGACCACGCCACCGATGGAAAGGCCATATTGATCCATCAGTTGCGAATTGGTCTTGTTTCGCAGCTCTGTTGGCACTTCCACGCCGGTGTAATCGACAATATTGCCGAAAGTATCTTTCACCACACCGTCATAAACCCGGGCGATGGGGTTGCCTGAAGCGTCAAGCACAGGCTGAAGCGTGCGTGAATTGAGCTGGTAGTCGGCGAAGGGTGTGAAGCCGGCCTGCTGCTCGTAGTAATACAACTGTTTTACCTGGTTATTCAGGCCCGTCAGTTCAAACGAATTGAGCCAGACGGTGCCAATATTGATCACGTCAGGGTTGAACATCTTGGTGATGTCGCGGTCTTTCGGATCATAATTGGTATAAAGCCGAAGGTTCATCCTGGCCAGGTTCTTGTCAGTCCGGTCGGTCAGTTCGACAAAATCAACCGGGTTGGTCGTGCCGTCCTGAATCATGACCGAACGTGTACGGCTGTTGGCCGTTGCAATCAGCATATTCTGCGAGTTCTGGAAGGTGCCGCCGGTGATGACATTGTTGCCGTTGATGGGGATATCAACACCGACATCAAATCCACGTACACTCACATTTTCATAGTTGAAATTGGCCGTGACCGAATTTCTGGCCATACCCGTGTTGGAGTAATAGAAACCAGGGGTGCGGACATTGGCCGTTTTGGTCGGATATTTTGGATCCGGCACATATGTCACGATGACGGTCTTGGTCGGGTCGTTCGGGTCAACCGCACGCTTGTCATAGATGCCCACACCGCCATAAAGCGATGTGTTCTTCACAGTGACATTATTGGTGTAGGGGTCGAACATGCCCGATCCACGCGTGTTGAACGACGTGAAGCCTTCGATCACCGAGTCAGGCATTGTCGAGGCATTCATGCTGAGCTGGTGGAACCAGCTTTCAAAGCCGGTGCCTGTGGCATATGTCCTGTTATTGATAAATCGCAGGATCGGCACGTTGCCCACTGGCACAGCCTTGTTATCGCCACCCAGGGCAGCAATCACAGCGGCTGTGTATTTACCGTTCTCGTAGGCTGCCGTGGCAGGTGCCGGGGTTGGGTCGGGGTTAATCGCCTTGAACATTGATGAATTGAATGTCGCTGGCAATTTCTTGGTTTCATAGACATACATCATCGGGTCGGTTGTGATTTTGCCGGTCGAGTCAACGGCATTGCCGTTTGCGTCTCGTTTGACGTATGTATAAGTTTGCTCAAGGCCGACGGTGAAGAAGACAAAGCCATCGTGTCGCTGGCTGACGGCGATGTTGTCTCTGACGTCAACACCCGGGCCCTGGAACCAGAAGCCATCGCCCTGGAAGCCGAAATCCTGCTTGAATTTGCGACTTTCAATGCCCTCGCCCGTGTTGGCCCCAACACCCTTGATGGCCAGATTACCTACAAATCGGCCAAGCTCGTTGCCTACTTCTGTGACAAACGACGAACCAACCACATTAAAGGCTACGTTATGGTCGAAATTCACAAAGCTTGAGTGATTCACAAAGCCCCAGCCAGGGCTGTCAACCACTGCCGAGCCACAAACACAGGCAGGCGTTGCATCTGTAATCAACGGACGCAGAGGGTCTGTCTCGTCAATGCCTGCACGGTGGAAGTGAACGGCATAACGGGCACGTGGGTTTAAGCCAGTGCCGGTGATCAGGTCGCCAGGCTTGGCATCAAGATCTTTCAGGGTGTTTGTCGCCTTCTGGGCGTCAATCAGGGCCTGGGTATAGAATTGCGGATCATCGACAACCGTTCTCTTGTCGGTTCGTCCCAGACCATAGAAACCGACGCCGCAGGCATCAACATCTGTTGTGTGCATGAACATGACATGGCCCCGGGCCATGACAAGATAAGGATTTTCAGACTGGATGATTACGTTTCGGCTGACATTGGCCACCTGCACACCCTGGCCGGCAAGCCTCAGGCCAGTGGCCGGGTCTATGGGCACCAGATGATCAAGCTGAAGCTGGCCACGAATTTCAACAGCCGGTTTGAGCGGGTTTTTCGGGTCAACACCCGTCACGACACTTACCCGGAAAAAGACGCGGCTCTTGCCGCTGCCCATGTCAACAATTTCCTTGACCAGGCCTTCTTCATCAGAACTTTTGCCTGTCGAAGCACTTACGGCATTGGGGTCGGTGCCTGCGATGACGATTCGGTCGCCGACTTTCCAATTATTGATCTCAGCTGTGTTCACATCAATAAAGGCGGCTCCTTTTAGCGGCGAAGTGGTTGTTGTCGTCACGCCGTTTACGGTTGTCGATGTGGTGACAGTCTCGTCATAAACCTTGTTTGCATCATAATTTGTTGTTCTGGAAATTCCGCCGGCAATCGTTACATATGGCGAAACGTCGGCGCCTTCCATCATCACCATGCCATGAGCGAGAAAGCCCCGGCCGAACTGGAATGGGTCGAGATATTTGTTAAAAGCCTTGCCAGGGGTCATCGATAAACCGGCGATGTTTGAAGGATCGCCCTGCACAAAAGCACCCCAATCGGGGGCGGCGATCACGATGCGATCGATGTAATCGCGTGTCGGTTCGCTCACTTCCAGCATTCCGTGATCCATGGCTCCGGCGGTGCTGCCGTCATGATCGCCACCGACAAAGAGAGTCTCAACAACCATCAGGTTCGACTGCATTTCCTTGAATTTCAGCGTTCCTTCAATATCAAGGGTGTGAATGCGCATGTCTCTGGCCGGGTCAAGCTGCGAGCTGCCCACTGTGACAGGTGCAGGGGTGACATCGTAAACCATTGTCAGGCCGGCAGGTACGCGAACGTCGTCGCCCGTGACAGGTACCGAGTTATAGGGCGAAATCAGATACTTGGCACTGGTTGTGTCATAGGTGTATTTCAGCCAGTTGGCTGGGTTGGTCCATGTAGGGTTCAGATTATCGGAGGTGTTGGCGTCTCTACCGACTACGAAATAATTGCGGTCGCTGACTTTCTGCGATAAACCCGTGGGCGAATGGTGCTGCTCAAACGAAACCAGATAGGTCATCGCGGCTTCTTCTTTGGCAAGCGTTGTGAGTGGAATTCCCGGGTCAGTCATCACCAGCTTCTGCTCAAGCAGTTCGGCGTTTGGTGAAAGTCGCAGCAGATTTCTTGACTTGCGGTGCGATTCGTGAGTGGCGCGTTGCCGCCGGCTGCCATTAGCGCGGAAACGTGAAAGATTGAAGAAGCTGGAACTGGGGGTGCTGGACATGATCAAATCTCTCCTGAACGTTGATTGACACAATACGCTGAGTGTTCTGCCGAAATTTGCCGAATGCA
>JBJTRR010000336.1:0-4641 GCA_046076185.1 bacterium
GGCCCGCGGCGAGCTGGTTCAGATTGACCAGGAACTGGGTATTCGTATTTTGCAGGTGCTGGTCTGAAGCCAGTGTCTATGACGAAACCCAGAGGTTTTCAGGCTTAGAGACTGGAACCTGGCTTATCGGGTTGTTCGACCGTTGTCGGCCCTGGCGTATTTTACGGCGTCGAGTTCTCGCAGGTGCGAGGCCAGAACGCGGTCGAGCCGGCCGAGGGTGGCGGGCGTGATGCCCTGATCTTTCCAGAGGATGCGGCCTTCGCGGTCAACCAGAACCATTGTCGGATAGACACGCACTTCAAAGGCCTTGCGCACTGGGCAGCTTTCAGCGCCGGCGGAATTACCCATAAGCAGAGGGAAATTGATGCCGTAGCGGTCGGCGGCCATAGCCACCTTCTTCTGGCGGTCGGTGGTTGAGCCTTCTTCATAAGCGATGCCGACGATCTGGAAATTGTCGGAGGCTAACTGTTTCTGAAGTTCGACCAGGTGGGGCATGGCTTCGTGGCAGGGCTTGCACCATGTGCCCCAGAAGAAGACGAGTGTCAGATCAGACGGCATCTGGCTGAATCGCACGGGCTTGCCCTGCACATTCATGAGTTCGAAATCAAGCAGGCGCTGGTTGGCGGTGTCGAAATCGCAGAAGGCCGAATTGATGCCGAGGGCGGCTTTGGCGTCGGCTGGCTTGGTCCAGGCCGAGAGGCGGCCGGTCATCCGGTTCAGCCATTCATTTGAGGTTCTGGGCGAATCGCCGTTAAAGGCTGGATCTGACGCATTTTGCGAAGTCTTCAGGCGGTCGATTCGTTCCTGGTCGGTTCGTGCCACATCGGGCTCGATCTGGGCCAGCACGCCGCTGGCGGGTGCCTGATTGAGGGCCCGCTCCACTTCGGCCCGCTGGTTGGCAGAGCGTTCCATGCCCCGACCATAGGGGTTGGCGGAATCGACGGGTGGCTGCCGGTCAGAAAAATCGACCGGCAGGTCGGGTGGGGGCATAAGGGCATTGCCAGAACGATTGGCCAGGCTGACGGTGCGGTCGGTCGGTGCGGGATCGGCCGGGCGGGCATCGCGCTGGGCTTCCTGCCAGCGAGTGGATCGACGGGGATCGGCCGAAGCGATTTCGTCATAACGATTTGTCGCAGGCGGCTGGCCTGACCGGGCTGCCCGGCGAATGCGATTGGCCTCTTCAATATCTTCAACGCGAAGGTTGGCGGCCGAGGGATAATCAACGTAAGTCATATCGCGGCTTGACCTTGGCTGGGCCGATGATGACGACCGGGCCGGCTGGCGACGGGCCATGGGGGCCTGGCGGGCTGCTTCGGCCTCAAGCACTTCTTCAGCGGGAGCTGGAATCTCGCGAATGGGGAGCATGTCGTCGTTGATGTTGCCAGTCGAGGCGATGACGCCTGGGCGACGCGGTGCCAATGCGACACGGCGGACGGGCTGGGGTTCCTCTTCCTGGAACTCCTCATAAACATAGGCTTTACGTTCAATGGCCGGGGGCAGCGGGTTAGGCTCATCCTCGGGCGAATATTGGGCTCGTTGAATGGCGTTGTCGCGTTTTTCAGCCTGGGCCACGCCGTCGTTTTTCTCGCGGGGCCGCCACTGGGTGTTTTTGCCGGCGGGCCTGCGCGGGGCCGGAGCTTCGGCCGGCTCATTTTCGGGTTCCGCTTCGGCTTCGGGGATATAGGCAGCCCTGGCAATTTTTTCGGACGATGTTGACGATGTTCTGGTGGCAGCCGATGCGAACCTGGCGGAATCGGCGGCTTCGCCGGATTCGTCTTCAACGACGTAAACCCAGCGGCCGGTGGGGACTTTAGGGTTGGCGGCCGGGCTTTGTTGCGGGCTTGCGGCGGGCTCGCGAGAGGCGACGGCCGGGCGAGCGGGGGCGACATCGCCGGGGCGGGCCGAACCGGCCGAGGCGGTGGACTCAGCTTCAAGAAGGATGCGGGCCTGGGTTTCGCCCGAGAGGAATCGGGCCCGGCCGACACGCGATTCGCCGCCCAAGTCGAGCGAGGCGATCATGGTGTAGGGTGTTGAGGAACGCAGGCCACGGATGGTGAACCCACCGGCTTCGTCGGTGGTCACATCGCTGACCTGGCCACCGCTCAGGGCGCCATCAGCCAGACGCACCGTGGCGCCGGCCACAGGCTGGCCACGATGATCGATCACTCTGCCGGAAATCCTTCTGGTGTCGTTATTTGCAATTGTGCCAGAGGCTTCGGTTTCGGTGCGGATGATGCGGTCTTCACCAGGCCGGCCGTTGACGACCGCCAGAGGCCGGTCGCCCAGAGAAGGCGTGGTGCGAAGGCCGAAGTCGGGACGGTTGAGGCCCGTGCAGCCCGCCATCAAAAAACCGAGCGGCAGTCCAACTATCAGATTGTATCGCCTCGGTCGATTCATGCCGGTTCACTCCCCCCAACCCACTACATTCGGTCTCTGCCATGTCGCGGGCATTTCGCCCTGTTTCGCTTGTATCGGTTCTGACCATCAGCCGAGTTGAATCAAAATCATGTAATTTTCTGATTTTATGAAATTTAATGATTAAACAGACTTTAACGGTTACGAAAAAAAGCGATGACTTCAGAGCCATCGCGCGGGATTTGATTTTTAGTGATCAGTGTGGCTTAGTAGCGAAAAAGTGCGGCTACGCCGGAATTGAGAGGCATGAGGCCTGAGGGGAGGACATGCACGGTGCCGTCGGCGAGGAATACGGTTTCCATGAGGTCGTCGAGGAGGTCGTCCACGTCGGGGTTGTCCTGGTTTTGCCTAACGATCTGGCCGTCGGGGCTGAGGCGGCCGCCGATGGATTTGTCGGCATCGACCAGAATGGTGCTGATTCGGCCTGCGACAGCGGCCCGGGCCACTTCGGCGAGGTCGGTAGAGCTTTTGCCGTGGGCCTGGGCGGCTTCAACCTGGCCGACGAGGCTGCGGACGAGGGCGTGCTGGGTTTGTTCAACAACGGCGAAGGCCTGGTCTCGCAAGTCCTTCAGTGGCATGTGTTCAGGGCTGGTGGGCACACCCTGTTCGAGAAGCTTGGGGTTATGGGAAATTTTGCGGAATGTGCCCTGATGTTCAGCCAAGGCGACGAGCACAAGCGGCAGGTGGTTCTGGTTTGTAAGTTGTTGTGTGACATAGTGATCGACCTCGGTGAAGAAGTCGGCGTCAGCACGTTTTTCGTCAACATCGTGAATGGTGACAACCGAGCCGCCAAAGGCTGAGAAATGCTGCTCGCCCACGCGGGTGCGGGCGCCGGTGTCGTGGGTTTTGGGATTCGATGGCAAGTCGTTTAACTTCAATGGGATAATGCTGTCGCGACTGGCCTCGAAAAGGTGGGCGCTGTGGCGGCCAAGCGTAAGAATGTTGAAGCGGTCGGAGGTCTGAAGGATGCGGAAAACAGGTTTCAGGTGGAAACTTTCTGCCATGTGAATTCCGATGGGTACTGCGCGGGGTAGGTCGTAAACGTGCAGGTGGCCGGCATGGTGGAACATGGCGAGGGCAGGCTTGCGGGTTTTCCAGAACTCGTCTTCGTTCTGGAATTGCTGAAAATCAGCCAGAACAGGCTTGAAGTCGCGGCCTCTGAAGTGAGCGACCAGGGTGGTTTCAAGCTCTTTCAAAAGGTTTTTAAAGAGAATCGGGTTCTGTTCCGACTCAGGCCAGGTCATGTGCGTGGGCATGTAAAGCGATACGCAAGTGTTTCCAGTCATTGGGTTAAGGAGGTGACGCAAGTCGTTCGGGGTGATCATCGCCATGGTCGTTCTCAACTTTCTTCGCACTCGTTCGGGCAAGCATGTTGACATGAATCGAAGTCAATCCTGACCGAATCATCCGCCAAAAACCGATAAATTTATCTGTATATCTTTTAAGATGAATCTGTCATGTGGTTTTTGCGTTGGTGGGGGCATGGCCTGGCAGTGGTGCGGTTGCGGTGTGTGGCTTTCGGGTTGTAAGTTCATGGTGAGATTTGAGATATTAGTGTCAGGCGAAAAAGCGATGGGGTTAGGGCAGGCGATGCGCTGGTGGGATGAGCACTGGGGGTGTGATGGAGCTGACTTTTGAATGCACGGAATGTCGGGCGGTGCAGCGGGTGAAGGATGCCGGGACGGCCGCTGAATTTCGGTGTGCGGGCTGTGGTGCAGCCCGTGCGGCCAGGGCAGATTCGGTGCAGGCTGAGGGCGTGTGCCACTGCCCGTTCTGCGGCACTGAGAAGCTCTATATTCAGAAGGATTTTCCGCAGGGGCTGGGGCTTTTTATAGTTGTCGCCGGCTTCGCTCTGGCCACGTGGTTCTGGTATGTGAATCGCCCTGTGGCAACATATGCGGTGCTGATGGGGTCGGCCCTGCTGGATTTGGTGCTTTGGAAAATTGTGCCTGATGTGGCCATTTGCTACCGGTGTATCAGCCAGATGCGGGGGCCGGATGTGAAGCCTCTGGGGCGGTTCGGGCCGTTTAATCTGGAAATTGGCGAGACATTTCGGCAGGAACGGATTCGAGTGGCCGAGCTGCGAAAAAATCAGCAGGCCCGCGAGTCGCAGGGGGCTTAAACCGGGCCACATTGTGTGGTAAGATCTGACCTGATCAGACTTTTTGGAATACAGAACAGCTTGAAACCGGGCCAGTGGGCGACGAATGAAAATCAAGCTGCAGA
>JBJTRR010000337.1:0-6245 GCA_046076185.1 bacterium
CGGGGCCGTCTGGCGAACCTTATGGTTAAGAATCAGCAGATCGCTGCGAAGCATGCGCAGGGTTGATTGAAACTGATGCCCCTGAGTGATTTGATTTACATGCAGCTCAACAGTGCGAAGCAGCGACTCGCTCTGGTTCAGCGAGTTATTGAGGTAAGCAAGAAATTCCTGGCTTGGTTGAAAATACTGCGGCGGTGGTGGTGGCTGTGGTGCAAAAATGGGTGGGCGAGGCACATTCGGCACAGGCCCGCGGGCCGGGTCGGGCGGGGCCTGTTTCACGATTCGGCCCTGGCCCTGCGGGCGGCCAGGCTCAAAAATTGGCCCGTTGGGGTCGGTGCCGGCAAGCCTGCAGACGATATCGTGCAGAAGTTTTGTCGCGACGATCTGATTTCGCAAAGGCTGGTCAATGACATTTGACGCAGCGAAGGCGAAAAGATCCCAGCTTGTCAGGCGAAGCTGCTGGCAAGCCTGCCAGATTTCATCGTTACGAACCGATGATGTCAGGAGACCCTGAAAAAACCGGTTATAGCCTTCCATGTCGTTCACGGCTGATCTGGCCTGATTGTAATTTGGCTGATAATAGCCGGCAAGCGAACGCTGAAGCTGTGTAATTGCAATCTGCAGCTTGGCGGTGGCATCAGCCAGGGCTCGGGGGTCGAAGCCTGCGGGCACATTCACGGGCAAAGCCGGGCTGCCCGGCTGATAGCTGCCAATGCGGTTTCTGATCTGGAATGTCAGCCGCTGAATGCGATCAAGTGAATTGGCCGTGCGGGGCGCATCATTGCCATAAGGTGCCAAAAGCTGCGAAAAACTGGCATAGGCACGATCAATATTTGTAAAACCTGACTGCATGGCCGGCATATTGTTGTTCTGCATAATCTGCTGAAACTGCCGGGCAGCCGTGGCCAGGGCCACCGCCCGAAATTCCGCCTGGCGGCCAATATCCGTTCCCGCCAGCTCGTATTGCAGATTATCCTGCGCCTGCTGCGCTTCAAGCACCAGCGAATTGACAAGCCCGGGCAGCGACTGATTCTGGCCGCTGATCGGGTTGATCGCTGGCTGATTGAACCCGCCCGATGGGAACCCGCCCGGATAAAAACGCGCGGCCGGATCACTCTCCTGTGCCAATGCCATGGGCGACGAAATGGAAACCGACATCATGAGAAAGCAAATCGCAAACCATCTCGTCATGAAATTTCTCACGTTTTTTTGAGATTCGAAGACTTGAACCCCTACAACCGATACAACCTGACCTGACCGGCAAATCTGCCGAAACAGCCTTATTCATAACAGATCAGCGTATTAAAACAAATCAAAAAACAGGCATGGGGCAATCTTTTCGGAAAAAAACAGCCTCATTGCGCTAAACGGATAGGCGCACGGATTTTAATCAGCAAAAATTATCTATCCCCCCTAGATTCATCAAGTAGTTGGTTGGAGAGTTCGCGAATCATCAGCCATAGCAAAAGCAACCAAATGGAGAGCTACACCATGCGACGTTCAACCAGCAAGCGAAACATCAAAACAGCTCTTTTCTTTGACGTGATGGAAGAGCGGCTGGTGATGACAGCCACGCCCGTGAAGATGTTTCCGGGCAGTGACTTGCAGACAGATTTCATACCTCAATCCGGCGATCTGGCCATCAATATCGGGTCGTCGTTCATCATGACCCGCGATGCGAACAACAATCCGATCGACTTCAACAAGGATGACAACACAGATGCCCTGGTGATTGGAAAGGAGACGATCTCAGGCGATATTGTCGTCGCAGCAATCGTTGCAACACCAATTCTGGCTAACGATTATGGCCAGTTTCGAAATACCAGGGTTGGCAACGGCGAAAATACTTTTTCTTCCGATTGTGCTGCCGTACTCGACTGGAATGGCGATGGCTATCAGGACATGGTCACCGTGGGTGCAACTCCATTGATGATGGACGTTTACCAGAACAACGGCAAGGGTGAATTCACTTTGGCTGTTACACAAGATCTGAAAATGGATACTCACAAAAACGCTTATTATGAAATCACAAGCGACGATTTCAATCAGGATGGTGCCCCTGATTTCCTGCTGCAGGGAAACAGCCAATGGTTTATCGCCTTTGGCCAGCTTGAGAATGGCAAATGGAATGGCAAGGTTGCTACCAATAATTATCAATATGTCAATGCTCTCACCGGCATCTACAACACAAGTGTCAAGGGAGACTTCAATCAGGACGGCAAGCCTGATTTTGCCATCGGTGCAGGCAATGGCGTGCGGCTTTTCATCAACGACGGCACTGGCCATTTCCCGGCCAATGGCTCTATGGATCTGGCGTCGGTTGATAGTGTCAACAATATCTTCCTCACGGTGGGCGACTGGAATAAGGATGGCAAGCCTGACCTGGCCAGCACCACCAAGAGACAGGGGATTTATATCAACCCGACGGTTCTCAGCATTTATCTGAACACCACAGCCGCCCCGACAACAGCCAACCCCACATTTGCTCCCAGCACTCGGGCGGTGGGTGGCACAGCGTTTTCAGGCCCTATCGCTATGGCTGACATGAACCTTGACGGTAATCTTGACATCGTCGTTTCGGCTTTTTCAACCAATATCGGTTCCACGGATAATTCCTATACGGTCTTTATCGGAAACGGCCAGGGCGGTTTTGAGCAGTTCGGCTCATTCGTAGGATTTAGCAAATTCCATTCCAACTCAGGCGGAATTGGCGTTGGCGACTGGAACCACGACGGCCAGATGGACGTTGCCATGGCGGCCTCATGGAACGAGGAGCCCATCACAACATCCTCGAACGAGACTCTTGCAATCACCGTTGGTGTCTCAATCAATGCCACTTACAGCAACCCTGCCATTGTGCAGTCGCAAGTGCCCAACGCAACCGTCGGTGCCCCTTACAGCTATCAGTTGAACTTCAAAAATGGCAACCCCGCCTTGCCATACACAGTGGCTTTGAACCCGTTCAGCCTGCCATTACCGGCCGGGCTGACACTTTCGCCCTCTGGCCTGATCAGCGGCACGCCCACACTAAGCGGCCCGTTCCAACTGACATTTGACGTGTTTCAGCCCAACGGCCTGCACAGCATTTCCGACGTCTATCTGCCCGTAAATGCCACCCGACCGGTGATCATTACGCCCGGCAGCCTGACCAACGCCGTGGCCGGTGTGCCATTTAACCAGCCATTCTCAGCCAGTGGCGGGGCCGCCACCTGGGCTGTTTCGGCCGGGGCACTGCCGCCAGGGCTGGTGCTTGCACCCAATGGCGTGCTGAGTGGCACGGCCACGGGAACGGGGCAGTATAACTTCCAGATTACTGCCACTGGCAGCGGTTTTCAGGCTTCTGTGCCCTATAGTATGGTGGTTCAGGCTGTGGGGGCACCCATTGTGACCAGCCTGAAACGCTATGGCTACCATGCCCAGCCAACCACGCTTGTCGCCAGCTTCAGCCAGCCGCTTGATGCAACATCAGCCGGCAATGTGGCCAATTACGTGCTGACCTCCGCCGGGGCCGACGGCCGATTCGGCACACGCGACGACAGGAATATCCCGCTGGCCTCAGCCAGTTATAACACGGCCAGCAACAGCGTGACGCTGCGACTGGTGCAGAAGAATATTCCGTTGCGGCATGTTTATGCCCTGTCGATCAATGGCACGCCCACGGCTGGCCTGCAGAATGGCCAGGGTGTGTTTCTGGGCGGGCAGGGTGTGGGGGCTCCCGGCACGAATTATGTGCAGGTCTTCACCGGCAAGATTCTGGCTGGGCCCAATAACCTGATGAAAACCACCAAAAAGGCAAAGGGTTGATCTGATGTATGTCAGATTAGGCCCTGAAAATCCGTTTCAGTGTGAGTGATCGTGTTCGATAGAAACCATGAAAGGCAGTATTCCGATGATTCAGCGTAACAAAGTTCGTAACCAGCAATTTCGGCTCAATATGGAGGCTCTCGAGCGCCGCGAGGTGCTCTCCGGGGCCACAGTTCAAATGTATCCGGGTAGTCTGCACCAGACAGAACTACCCTACGCTAATTCAAATCTTGTGCCGTTTTTCGTGACCTATTTTTCAATCGGTAGCGATATCAACGACAAGCCATTCGACTTTAACGGAGACGGTTCGCCCGACCTGCTTAACATCTCCAAGGAAGTGATCAATTTAGGGGGAGGCGTGGGAGGCGAGGGTTTTGCAATCACGCCGCTACTTTTTGATGGTTTCGGCAAATTCACTGAGACCAAGGTCACACCAAAATTTTATCTCCCCGGAAATGGCTTAGGGCATATGGCTGCGGTGCTTGACTGGAATGGCGACGGCTATCAGGATTATCTCAGTGCGATCACCAATAGTAATGTAGGATCTAATCCTGGATCCTTTGCCATCTACATCATGCAAAACGATGGAAAGGGTAATTTTCAGCAAGTGTTGAATCAGGGTTTAACGACGGATGTCTGGAATAGTTCGCTGGAGTCAAACGGAAATACGCTGCTGATGAAGGATTTTAATGGAGACGGTGCACCTGACATCCTTCTCCCTGGTGTAGCCAATAGTAAAGAAGTCTGGTACCTCTACAACGGTGTGGTTGAATCAGGCAAGTGGAATGGCAAATTCGACACGACTTTCCAGGCACTTGACGGAGTCATCGCAGTCAGAGCTATTGCCAGGGCTGCCGACCTGAACGGCGACGGCAAGCTGGACATCATCACCCCGGGTGCGGGCGGGGCGAATATCTTTATCAACAACGGCGCGGGTCAGTTCACGGCCAGCCCATCGCTTGTGCTGCCTTCCATTCAGGGCAAGCAGGTTTACAGTACTCTTGCGGCTGATTTTAACAACGATGGCAAGGTGGATATTGCGGCAGCCATTGGACAACAAGCTTATCCTGCCCAAGTTAATGGCCAGGTCACTGTTTATCTGAACAACACGCCGGCTGCCACCACTGGCAACCCTTCATTTGACGCCCCCTTCGGCGGCGGTGGAAGTGGTGAAAACTACAGTCAATTGGTCGCCGCCGACATGAATCTTGACGGGTATCTTGACATCGTCTCGAGCTCTTCCGCCACTATCAACCAGGGGACGTTTTTCGTACTGCCAAACGATGGGACCGGGCATTTCTCCATCACCAATACCTTCATTGGATTTGAAGGTACTTCGGAGAGGGTATCGTCCGGCATTGGCATTGCCGACTGGAATAACGATGGCCAGCTTGATGTGACAGTGGGCACTGCGTTCAAAGGGGCAGGCGCTGTTGATAGTAACCGGAAAATCGCCGGCGGGATTGGTCTTTCCTACAACGACACCTTTCAGCCACCAGCGGTGACTGTGAGCACCCTTCCGCCTGCCACAGCCGGCGTGCCCTATTCGTATCAGTTGCAGTTCAAGAATGGCGACAAAACCCTGCCTTATTCTGTATCGATCAGCCCCACAGGCAACAACCTGCCGGCCGGGCTGACACTTTCACCCACTGGCCTGATCAGCGGCACGCCCACACAAAGCGGCGCTTTTCAGCCCTTGTTCTACATCACACAGAGCAATGGCCTTTATGGCCGGTCGCTGACGTATCTGAATGTGAGCAGCTCAGCTTCCGTGGCTATCCTGCCGGGCATCATGCCCAACGCCGTGGCCGGCCTGCCGTTCCAGCAGCAACTCACAACCACCCTGGGCCCGGCCAATTGGGTTGTGACAGCCGGGGCACTGCCCAGTGGCCTGAGCCTTTCCCAGGGCGGGTTAATCTCGGGCACGCCGATGGCGCTGGGCACCTATAGCTTCTCAGTGCTGGGCACGGGTTCGGGCTTCCAGAGTGTGATGAACTACCAGATGCTGGTTCAGCCCTCGGCCGCCCCGGTGGTCACCAACCTGGCCCGCTATGGCTATCACGCCCAGCCAACCACGCTTGTGGCCAGCTTCAGCCAGCCGCTTGATGCAACATCAGCCGGCAATGTGGCCAATTACGTGCTGACCTCGGCCGGGGCCGATGGCCGATTCGGCACACGCGACGACAAGAATATTCCGCTGGCATCAGCCAGTTATAACACCGCCAGCAACAGCGTGACGCTGCGACTGGTGCAGAAGAATATTCCGCTGAGGCAGCTTTACCGCCTGGGTATCAACGGCACGCCCACGGCTGGCCTGCAGAACACGGGCGGAATCTTCCTTGGCGGGCAGGGTGTGGGTGCGCCGGGCACGAATTATGTGCAGATCTTCAGCGGCAAGATTCTGGCTGGGCCAAATAACCTGATGAAAACCACCAAAAAGG
>JBJTRR010000338.1:0-1192 GCA_046076185.1 bacterium
GCCCTTCAATCTCGGCAGCATTAATTCTGTTGCCACTTTTATAATCAATAATTCGGATTTTCGCCTGTTCACCATCGGACAATTGGTCAACTCGGTCGATACGACCATGAATTCGAGTCTCAAGACCGGTCTTCTCATCAAGAAAAACCAGAGGATCAATCCGAATATTTCCAGCACGGGTGTTTAACTCTACCCCGATGACCCGAACTGGCTGATCATTTTTTTTCTGGTCGGCTACTAATTGTTTTGCCAGCTGCTCAGCATAACCTGAGAGTTTTTGTTCTATACGACGTCTTTGAATACGCCAGCGTGCTAACGCAAAATTTGATTCTTTGACTCTTTCAGATGGCTGAAAATATTCGTCCAGCTTCTCGCCCAAAAGTTTACTGATTTCATTTAAAGCTAGTGTATCAATTAATGGCAGGCATTTATGAATATCTTCAAGAATGGCATGGATCACATTCCCTTCAACGAGATAATTGGTTCCAATATCGTCATTGACTTCATTTTTTTCGATCTTCAGCACCTGTTCGGCAAAAAACTGAAACGGGCAGAGAGCAGCAGATTCGAGTGATGTCGAGCTGAAGCCATAATTCGAATTGAAATATTCGACAAGTCGATTCTTTGCAGAATCGCTGCATACGAGACCAAGGTAGCGGGAATCTCGATTTTTGCGATTATTAAAAACCGTAACGCCACGAGTGAAAAACCGACTGGCTTCTTTCGACAATAACTTGCCTGGAGCCTGTTTTATTTGCCATTCGTCTGCTTTCCAAATGTCTTTCTCAATTGTGTCCAGTAAGCCGGAAGGGTTTAATTCATCACCCTTGAAATTGATTTTTGAACTGGTAAATACCACTCTTGAAAATGCCAGGCCACATAGCCCTGCAAATTCATTCTGTTCATTTTCCCACAAAAGACTCAAGTCGGACTGGCTTCGAAGGCCTTCCCTGAGCCTGGTACGGCTTGGATAATACTTTTCATTCATTCCGCAGCAAACCCAATCACCAACGACCGAAAAATCAGGAAGTTTGTCCTGATATAAAATCACTTCTGCGGCATTTCCATCAACATTTGTTGCTTCAGCTTGTTCCAGCAGCAGCTGAATTTCACCAAGAACCTCTTTAAATAACCATTCCTTCTGGCCAATCGCCAATTCCATTTCAGAATAGGCATTGAGCACATGCCAGAA
>JBJTRR010000339.1:0-7199 GCA_046076185.1 bacterium
TGCCGGTTGTGGCCTCGCCACCTCTGGCGGATGTCATGGCACTTGACGCGGAAGAAAAGGTCGCCTTTTTCAATCAGCGGCTTGAGCTTCACTGCAACACCTGTCACAGCCGCGAAATGATTGAGCAGCAGGACCTGACGCTGGCCCAGTGGCAGGCTGAGGTTCTGAAAATGATTAACTGGGGCAGCACTTTGCCGAAAGATTATCAGGGCCTGATGGCTGAACACCTGAGCCGGTTGTACCCCAAGGGGCAGACACCGAAAGTGGCCCGGATTTCGCCTGAAGTGGCACTGGCTGAGAGCCTGGGGCTTGATCTGGCAGCGGTTTCAGGCGATGAAAGGCAAAGCGAAAAAGCGGCCGGGCTATATCAGACGCAGTGTGCCAATTGTCATGGGCCCGAGGGCAAAGGGGCCGAACTGGGAATAAGGCTGGTTGACCGCCCCATGCTGACTCATCCGGCCGCCTTTGGCGAGATCACCCGCAAGGGCCGAGGCATTATGCCGGCATTCGGCGAGAGCCTGAAAAACGAAGAGGTGGAAACGATCCGCCGATGGCTGCTGGGCCGATCGTTCTCGTTTCAGGGGGAGTAAAAGTCGTATGGGTAAAGAAGAATTAACCTGAGACGCTGTTTCGTTTGTTTCGGATATTGCGTTTGTTTTGATTAATGTATATGATATTTCAGGAGACATACGATGGTAAGAATTGACGGCGACTTTCTCAATTCGGTAACACCGACAGCTGAAGAGGCAGTTTTGGCTAAAGAAAGCTGCAGGCGACTGGCAGCACTGGCTGATTCTTTGCCCAAAAGACTTTTGGACATTAAGATCCGGCATGAAAATTCAGCAGAAGAAAGTATCACAATACCAGCCTCGGTATTTTCTTTGCTGAACCAGATCTTACAGCAAATCTCACAGGGTCATTCCATCACTTTGTTACCGTCTGAAACCGAACTGACAACACAGCAGGCTGCAGATATTCTCAAAGTTTCGCGCCCGTTTCTTGTTGATCAGCTTGAAAAAAACCGGATTCCGTTTCGCAGAGTCGGTTCTCATCGCCGAATTCTTTTGAATGATCTGTTGAATTACAAACACCAGATGGATCAGAACCGATTAAAGGCACTGGATGAACTGGCCGGTCAGGCTCAGGAACTGGGCATGGGTTATTGAGTTGTCGGAGCCGATTGTTCTCTTCGATGCGTGCGTCCTTTATCCTGCACCATTGCGTGATTTGCTGATGCATCTGGCTGTAGCCGGAATTTTCCGGGCCCGGTGGACTGAAGCAATTCATGACGAATGGACGAGAAATGTTCTTAAGAACAGGCCTGATCTGCGTTTCGAACAGCTTATGCGAACGCGTGAACTCATGAACGCCCACGTTCTTGACTCACTGGTTAAAGGCTATGAAAACCTGATTGAATCCATCGTTCTGCCTGACCCGAACGACCGACATGTGCTGGCGGCGGCTATCAGATCAGACACCAAGATAATACTGACATTTAACATAAAAGATATTCCTGAAAGCTCGCTCAGCCCTTATGACATCATAGCCATTTCGCCTGATATTTTTCTGGTGCAATGCCTGGAACGAGCAGCAGGAAATGTCTTGAAGGCTGTCAGACGACACCGGGCGAGCCTGAAAAACCCGCCAAAATCGGTTAATGATTATCTCGTGACGATAGAATCAAATGGGCTGAAGCGATTTGTCAGTGAACTCAGGAAAAGTGAAAACAACATATAATACCGTTCATATAAGCATTAGCTTTTCGGTTTGTCTTTTGGAAGTTTTGCAAACCCCACAGTCACCATCACCTCGCGGGTGCCAAGGTTGGTTGAATCAGCCTGGCCCGATGAGCATTTGCCGCAGCCACTGCCGCATGAGGCTTTTGATGTTGACCGCAATGGCTGTAAAACCAGCTTGTTAAAGAGATAACCAGCCGAACCGGCGACAATAACAATAGCGAAAAGATCTTGGATGGACATTCGTCACATACCCAGAGCCATGCCGATGCGAAACGCCAGAAAAGCGGCCACATAGGCAAGTGTCGTCATGTAGATGAACGAGAAGGCTGGCCACTGCCAGCCATTGGTTTCGCGGGCAATGACGGCCAGCGTTGAAATGCACTGCGAACAGAGTGCGAAAAAGACCATGATGGAAAGGGCCACAGGAATGGTGAAAAGCGGCTTGCCCGAGTCGGGCCAGGTGGCGGCCCGCATGGCGGTTGTCAGGCGTTTCTGGCCGGCTTCGTCTTCGACATCGGCGCCGACATCAAAAATCACGCCCATCGTGGCCACAACCACTTCTCTGGCTGGGAATGACGAGATCACGGCACTGCCAATGCGCCAATCCCAGCCCAGCGGTTTGACAAACGGTTCAATCAACCGCCCTGCCCGGCCCAGAAAACTGTTACGTTGCTGAATTCCTGCCAGTTTCGACTCAATCTCGCCCAGCTCGTCTTCCATTTCGCCCACTTTGGCATCCTCGCCGGCAGCCCTGGCCACTTCAAGGCTGGCTTCAAGCCGGGCCTGATTGGCCGTAAGCTCGCGGCTGGCTTCCGGGCTCGTTCGGGGATAATAAAGGGCCCCCCACATCACGATCGATACAGCAAAGATGATCGTGCCGGCATTCTGCAGAAAATCCAGGCTTCGCTCAAGCACTCTTGCGATGATCACCCGCAGAGACGGCCGCTGATAGGCCGGCATCTCCATGACAAACATCGGGGCATCGCCCTTCAGGATGGTTCGTTTCAGAATCCAGGCCATTGCGGCGGCTACAACCACACCCACCAGATACATACTGAAAAGCGTGACACCCTGCAACTGTAAAATGCCACCAAACAATGACTTTTGCGGAATAAAGGCGGCGATCATAAGGGTATAGACCGGCAGGCGGGCGCTGCAGCTCATCAGCGGGGCAATAAGAATGGTTGTCAGGCGATCGCGGCGGTTTTCAATCACTCGGGTGGCCATGATTCCGGGAATGGCGCAGGCAAACGACGAAAGCAGGGGAATGAACGATCGCCCGCTTAGGCCGAAGCGGAGCATGATCCTGTCCATCAGATAAGCCGCCCGGGCCATATATCCGCACTCTTCCAAGGCCGTCATCAGGAAAAAGAGTATGAATATCTGGGGCAGGAAGATGACCACGCTGCCCACGCCGCCGATCACACCGTCTGTCAACAGGCTTCGCAGGGCACCCTCGGGCAGAAGACTTTCGACAGTTGACGAAATCGAGCCAATGACTGATTCGATCCAGCCCATTGGCCACTGGGCCCATGAAAATACGGCGCTGAACATGACAATCAGCACGGCGGCAAGCACAAGCGAGCCCCAAAGCCGGTGAGTGAGCACGGAATCAAGCCGGTCGGTGGTGGTCAGGCCGATTTCTTCGGGTGTTTCAATGAGTCCTGCCGTCTGGCGGGCGACCCACTGATACCGCGACACCGTCTCAATTTCAGGAACGCGGCAGCCGGCAGCGGCCAGACGCTGGCGCGAAGCTTCAACCAGATGGTTGAGTTCCGCTTCATAATCGCCACCCAGCGAAAACCAGCGATTTTCATGGACGCCGGCATCTAACAACCGACGTTCGACAAGAAATCGCGGCAACGTGTTTGGTAACTGACTTGAGCCTGAACGATTCGCCCAGCCTGAAATGGCGGCCTGAAGCTGTTCGGCTTCCTGCCGGAAGGCCTCGGGGAAGATTTCCGGCGAGGCAGGCACCGTGCGGGCCTTGGCGGCCTGATTCACAGCGGCCTTGAGCTGGTCAAGCCCTTCACCACGGCGGGCATGAATCGGCACGATCGGCACACCCAGGCGACGAGCCAGGCCCGATGTGTCAATCCTGATTCCCTCAGTGGCGGCCAGATCGTTCATGGTCAGGGCGACGACAACCGGGCGGCCAAGCTCAAGAATCTGGCTTAAGAAATAGAGATTTCGCTCAATATTATTGGCGGCCACCACGCAGACGATAATATCAGGCGGGGGAAGGTCAGGCTGGCGACCCAGAAGGACGTCGATGGCCACAATTTCATCGGGCGATCGCGGGGCCAGGCTATAGGTGCCAGGCAGGTCAACCAGCAGCCACTTCTGGCCCTGAAATTCCAGCTCGCCAAGTTTTTTTTCAACCGTCACGCCTGGGTAATTACCCACACGCTGATTGACGCCTGAGAGTGCACCAAAAAGCGTGGATTTACCCGTATTCGGATTGCCGATCAGGGTGATGGTAAGGGGGCCTGACTCAATCTCGTTCGCCATGTCAATGCCCGGGTCGGTTGAGATTGGAGGTCATCGCGGCGGGTGCACCTGGCATTCACGACAGGCGTCAGATGATGTCTTGACAATCACCGAGGCCAGTTCATCAAGCCGCACGCCAAGCCGTTGCCGCCCAAGGCCGATGATACAGGGGCTGCCCGAGCGGATCATTTTCACTTCAGCACCGCAGCAAAGCCCCATTTCCCGCAGGCGATGCACCAGGCCTGAATCGCCCACAACGTCGCACACGCAGCCGGTCTGGCCAGGGCGAAGCATCAAAAGCGATATGCCTTCAGAACCCTCATCATGACTGATTACAGGCAGTTCCGTGATCATTTCCGGAGGGCCCTGTCAATGAATGCTGTCTCGGTAGGATGCCGGGGATGGGCCTGTTTCAACCCAATTGAGACTGAGTCTCAACGTCAAAATTATATCAGCCGGGCAAGGCTGCGACAAATATTTTTCCGAAATCTTGCAGAAATGTTGAATGAATTCGTCAGGATAAGAGGTTACGACCCATAAACACCGGATAAATTCACAACAAATGATGATCGGAAATGATCAAAGCCAAGCCTCGCCTGCCCGCCCATAAACCTTTTAACTGCTTCATATTATGAAGCGAGTCGTTAAAAAGCTTCGCGGGCCAGAAGGGCGGCACCCAGAATGCCGGCATCGTCGCCCAGTTCGGCTGGCAGAATCATTTCGCGATCTTCGGGGAAGACCAGAATATGCTCGCGGGCGGCTTTGCGCACCCAGTTCAGCCAGGGCATGCCCAGGGCATTGCTGAGACCACCGCCGAGGATAATCCCCTCCGGGCCCAGCAAGTTGACCAGACCACCCAAGGCACCACCCAGATAGCTTGCGGATCGCTGAAGTTCAGCCAGAACGAGCGAATCGCCAATTTCATAACATTCGGCCAGATAACGACTTTTGAGCTTTTGATCGCCACCCTTCCAAAGCTTGAAAAGGTGTGAATGCTCGCCATTTTTCATGGCTTTGGTGAACCGGCGGACAAGGCCGCTTTTGCTGGCGTAAAGTTCCAGGCAACCTTTCAGGCCGCAGCCGCATTGGGGGCCATCGTGTTTGGCCATGATATGGCCCAGTTCGCCGGCGTTGCCGTCGTGGCCACGAATGATTTTGCCGTCGATTACTAGGCAACCGCCCAGACCGGTGCCGACAAAGGCACCCAGAAGGTTGTTCAGGCCCCTGCCCGCCCCAAGCTTCCATTCGGCGTAACAGCCTGCACCAACATCGTTTCGAACGGTTGTGCGGCATTGAAGGCGATCGTTCACCCGTTCTGTCAGCGGGTAATTGACGACATCAAGATTCGAGCTGAAAAGAATGATTCCCTTTTCAAAATCAAGCGGGCCAGGGCAACCAATGCCGACAAGACTAATATCGTTAATGGATTTACCGGCCTGCTGAAGTGCAATATCCGCAGCATGGGCAATGACTTCCACCATGGCGTCGCCGCCCTGGCGGGCGGGTGTGGGCAGCTTGCCCCGGCCAAGCACCTGATGGCCGCTGTCGATCACGCCGACAAGCGTTTTTGTGCCACCGATATCAACGCCGAGGACAAGATCTTTTTTTCTGGCCATGGCCTGCGAAACTCCGTGCCAGCTGGTGTGCGTGCGGTCGATGTCAATCTATCGCCCTGTGCCCCTATCATCTTAACATAATGTTTGGTAAGCAATGGCATAGCCTGCCGAAATTGAGATGGGCCGCCTCTGCCGAATCGGGCTTCCGTCAGGATCGTTGAAACCGGAATAATTTTTCGAAATTGATTTCGCCCATGCCCTCGCCAGAAATCTTTCGAAGCACAGGGATGGCCGCTGGTGTAAACTGATGAAATGAGAATGTCGCTGACCGGGTGATGGCGCCAAAGAGAGAAAGAGCCTGCCGTTCATGGGTTGGATTGCCATTAAAATGCTGACGGGCGACAGGGCCAAATTCATTGGCATTGTCTTTGGCATTGCCTTTGCCGCGGCATTGATTATGCAGCAGGGGTCGATTTTCTGGGGCCTGATGCTGCGAACCTGCGCCCAGATTTACGACCTGCGCGGGGCCGACCTTTGGGTGATGGACCCCTCAGTGGCCTTTATTGATGATGTTAAACCGATGTTGGAAAGGCAGTTGGGGATTGTTCGCGGGGTTGACGGCATTAAATGGGCGGTGCCCATATATAAAGGCAATGCCCGCACCAAGCTGACATTTACCGACCCCAACACGGGTCGCCGGGTGGATATTACCGAGCAGGTGATTCTGATTGGTCTTGATGATCACTCGTTTGTCGGCGAGCCGGCCAGCATGTTTCTGGGCAATATTGAAGACCTGAACCGACCGAATTCGGTGGTGGTTGACCGGGTTGGCCTGCGCAAGATTTTTCCGCGGCTGGGCCTGAACATGATTGAATCGCCCGAGGTTTTGAAATCAAAACTGGCCGAACTTTCGGGGCGAAACTGCTCGCCGGCGACCATGAACAGCCCGCCAAATGCAAAGCCGGTGAAGCTTGAGGAAGGCGGGAGTATGGCAGGTGTCGAAGGGTCGCCCGTGTTATTTGAGATGGAAATGAACGAGCGGCGGGCCGAAGTGGTTGGCATTTGCATGGCTTCGCGGACGTTTCAGTCAAACCCCGTGATTTACACCACATTCAGCAGGGCGAAGCAGTTTGTCCCGCGTGAACGCAAGCTGTTAAGCTATGTACTGGTGAAAGTGCTGCCGGGGCAGGATCCGCTGGAAGTGGCCCGGCGGATAAAGCAGCAGACGGGCCTGGCTGCACTGACAACCGACCAGTTTGTTGAGAAAACGATTAACTACTACCTGCGATTCACGGGCATTCCGATCAACTTCATGACAACCGTCGTTCTTGGGTTTTTCGTGGGCACGGCCATCTCTGGACAAATGTTTTACTCGTTCACTCTTGAAAACATCAAGCAGTTTGGTGCCCTGAAG
>JBJTRR010000340.1:0-5079 GCA_046076185.1 bacterium
CCAGAAGCAGCGATATCACCATCACAATCGCCTGCTGGGTTGATTCACCAACCAGCACGTCCACCGGCAGCAGGTTCACAATCGAAAACGCCACCGCCGTGCCACCCAGCAGCACACCCAGAAAATTGCAGAATCCCGAAAAGAACACCGCCGGCACGGGCTTCATTGTGTTGGTGTAAATGACTGTCGTAACGGCATTTGCCGTATCATGAAAGCCATTGATGAACTCATACGCAAAAGCAACCAGCAAGGCCAGCATCAGCAGCAGGAGCGAAATCGAAGGAAGGTCGGAAACCGCCTGCCAGAAAGTTGTGTTCATGATGCGCTAATTTCCGTAGGGGAAAAGTTTGGTGAGTAAGACATTTTTGACGACTAGCCAAAATCCAAATCAACATGCAAGGCAGAATTCATCAATTATTCATCAAATCAGTGGCCCGTTGCAGCGCCAGGCTTCGTGGCAGGTCTTCACTTCTGGCCGCCATCAGCAGGGCATCCTCCAAAAGCGACTTCTCACCAGCTTTCTTTTCCAGATAAGCAACGCCACTCTTTCTTGTCTCCTCCGTTTTGCTACTCGTCAAAGCAAAAGCCGACCACGCCGCCACCTGCCTGTCTCTGTCGGTCAACAGTCGCTCAAATTCCTTTTCCGGAAAATTCCTTTCTGCAGGAATATTCAGCGCAGCCAGCCTGGCCAGGTGCCCTCGCAGGTAATCCGGCGGGCTTGTCGCTCCCTCAGTTGCCAGCAGGCCCAGCATCTGCCTGGCTGAAATGGCCGAGTCCGTCTTCTTCAAACCCGCCGCCAGAAGATACCTGGCCTTGTCTGGCAGGTCACGGCGAAAAAGCATCGGCTGAATCTGAGCCGGTTCAACTCTTGGATCTTTTACCAGAAAAGCAGCCGCCGCAATTCGCCGGTCATCAGGAAGCCCGGACCGGTGAAGGACATAAATCTCCCGCCACACATCCCGCATCAGCCAAAGCTGAATCGCAAACCAGCCCACCAGCATGATACTGACCACCAGGCCGCCCGTGCCAAGCCAAAACAGCCCTCCATATTTCTGAGACATGCTCAGGCGAGGCTGCTCGGGCGGTTTGTCCGAGTCGGGCAAAATATTCAGCTTCGGAAAATCAAACGGTTCTGGCTGACTCATACGAATAGTATAACCAATGAACTGCAGATAAAGTGGGTCTATTTTGCACAGACAGAAGGTAGAATATCCGTGCAGGGCATTCACGCCCGCCAGAACGAAAGAAACAGCGATGAAAGTCAAAAGCCGACCGGACGATTTTCAGGTTGAGGAACTGCCGAATGTCAGGCCCGGCAAAACTGGCCGATTTCGATTCTATCGCCTTACCAAAGAAGGGCTTGGCACGCCCGAGGCTCTCGAAATCATCCGCCGCCGCTGGAACCTGCCGGCCTCAGCCGTTTCTCACGGTGGCCTTAAGGATAAACACGCCCAGACGATCCAGTATCTCACCATTGCCAACGGCCCCGACACAAACCTGATCGACCGAAGTTTTCAGCTTGAACCCGTCGGTTGTCTGAATGCACCCTATGGGCCCGAAGGATTTCGGGGCAACAGGTTTACGATTCGCCTGCGCGATCTTCCCCGTGAAAAAGCCGACCACATCCGCTCGGCCCTTGATGCCACCGTCCTTGAAGGTGTGCCTAACTACTTTGATGATCAGCGGTTCGGCTCCGTTGGCCTCTCGGGTGAATTCATCATTCATGCATGGATGAAAGAAGATCACGAAAAAGCCCTGAAGATTGCCATGGCTGAGCCACACCCTTTTGACCGCCCTGCCATTCGGCGTGAAAAAGATCTGCTTCAGGCCCATTGGCTCGACTGGCCTACCCTCAAAAAAGAGCTCGACAAAGGCAATACAAGAAGCGTCATCACATACCTTTGCGACCACCCCGCCGACTTTCGGGGCGCGTTCACAAGGTCGCGCCGTGACATGCGACGAATTTACGTATCAGCATTCCAGAGCATGCTTTTTAATGACATGCTCGACGCCTGGATTCGCCACTTTGCAGCCCCTGAACAGCTCTGGCAGGTGAAATCAAAAACCGGTCCCCGGGCCTTCTGGCACAGCCTTACCGACGATCAGACCAAGCTCGTCTCAACCACCCGCCTGCCTTTGCCCTGCTGCCGCAACCCATTTCCGGAAGAGCCGGCGATGGCCGCGGCCGCGGCACATGTCATGGAGAAATGGGGCCTTGCCTGGCAAAGCCTCCGCATCAAGAAAATGGAAGATGTCTTCTTCGGCAAGGGCACAAGGGAAGCATCGCTCAGGCCCAATGTCGGCAATTGCACGATTCAGCCTGACGATCTCAACACCGGCCGCCGAATGGCTCGACTGGCCTTTGAACTGCCCCGGGGCTCCTACGCCACCCTCATCATCAAACGACTTCAAGCCGCCGTGGGCGAACGTCTTGTGGCCGATAATCTGGGCGAAGAGGCCGCCGGCGATGAGGCGGAAGAATAATCGCAGGTTCCATGCCTGAAATACTTTATGAAGACAACCACCTGCTTGTGATCAACAAACCGGCCGGGCTTCTGGCCCAGGGCGACATCACTGGCGACCCCAACGTGGTCGATCTTCTCAAAAATTATCGCAAAACTCATGAAAACAAGCCTGGCGAAGCCTTTATTGGCTTGGTGCATCGCCTTGACAGGCCAGTCTCGGGCGTCATGGTTCTGGCCAAAACGTCGAAGGCAGCCCAAAGGCTTTGTGATGGCTGGCACACCCCCGACTTTGAGAAACGTTATCTGGCCGTTGTCAGCCGCGGGCTGGAACTACCAGGCCAAGACTGGGCCACCTGGAACGACCAGATCTCAAAGGACGAACGCACAAACACAGTCAAAGCCTTTTTCAATAAAGATTTCCCCAAAAATTCCGTTGTGGCCTCGCTGGAAATTCGCACGCTGAAGACGACCCGCCAACTTGCCGAAGTCGAAATTCGCCTAGGCACTGGCCGGGGGCATCAGATTCGCGTACAACTGGCCAGCCGCGGCCTGCCGGTTACTGGCGACACAAAGTATGGCTCCAAAACAACTTATCCAACAAGCTCGGGCTTCGGCCGAGTTGCCCTTCATGCCCATTTCTTAAAAATTCAGCATCCCACGCTGAAAAAAAACATGATTTTTGAGGCCCCATTGCCTTCGGACTGGCCTGTTTAAAGAGTGATGTTATCGTAACTTCTTTAAACGCAACATCCTGTTTATACAATAAACTGGTAGAAACCCGTGTGGCCCGATTGATCCATCGGCCACATGGGTTCACCAGGGAAATCGAATGACTCAGGCTCAGCAGATCAGCGGATATTCGCTGATCCACCAATCTGGGCCTGCAAAGTGGTCGGGGTTGACGTGATTGGGCGGTTAAAGTTCGCACCCTTCGCGTCAAGATTGCTTGTGGGCTTGTTATCAAGCGGAGCCAGGTCAGGCACCGAAGTCGTTCCTGAAGGAACTGTTATGGTGCTGGGCGTGGTTTGGATCACGGCACCCGGTGTCGTCACAATCGTGCCACTGGTGGCGCAAGGGTCGGCCGAGGTTACGACAGTGCCACCGCAGCAGGGGTCGCCAGAGGCAACAACGGTCTGCTGCTGGTTACGGTGGAAAATATTAAACAGGCGGCAGTCCCGAATTCGCTGACCCAGGCCGCCACCACCCGAACGGCATCCGGCGTTGGAAAGCAGCATCAGCCCAATCAGGCTCATCGTAGCCAGTTTCCGGAAAGCTTCCCGGCGATTTTTCAGAACGTGTTGATTTTGACTCAGGTGTCTCATCTTGAACAAACTCCCCAGTGGTTTTCGCAAGGTGTCAACTGCGGTAAAACCTTGCCCTTGCGTGAACTTGTGCCACCATGCAAGGATGAATCGAGCCGCTTCCATGATCTCCGGTGGCGACTCACCCGCTTTACCGCTTACAGGGAAATATGGAAGATAAAAAGTCAACTTCCAAATGATCCGACCCCCGATTGACGAACCATGACCGTTACTTCCGATACAGACGTCAAGCCTTCCCCCAATTCCCTCATGAACAACCTCTCATGGGTTGTTCCACTGGTCGCTTTCATCATGGGGTTGTCTCTTTTGGCAGAGATTGACAGTCATCCGCACTTTGTCGATGAATCGGCTTATTTCAGTCAGGCATATTTTGGCGACATCTTTTTCACAGGCCAGGTGAATTCATCGCTCTGGTTGGAATACCCAGCCTACGACCTCCCGCCATTCACCAAGTATCTCGTCTGGGCCGGTCTGGTCGCCGGCGGCGATGCCCGCCCTGGCCCCGTTGCCATGCGAACCTGGTATCGCGACACCTCCAGCCGCTTTGAATCGCCTGAGTCGCTTCACCATGCCCGCGTTCCCATCGTTCTCTGCGGCATGCTCACGCTCATCGCCACTGGCAGGCTCGCCCAGCGATGGCTCGGCCCGGCCGGTGGCGTGATTGCCATTTGCCTCGTCGCCTCAAACCCGCTCTTTCGCAGCCATTCCCGACAGGCCATGGCCGATATTCCCACCGAAATGGGCGTGATCATGGCCCTGCTCCTCTTCGCTCCAAGCGGCCTTAATGCTAACGTAAAGTTAAGGAAAGCCATTCTTTGCGGAATTTTCCTTGGCCTTGCCGCCAGCTCCAAACTCAACGGCTTTCTCGCCTCCATCATGCTAGTCGTTTGGTGCCTGACAATGTTGCGAACCAG
Organism: bacterium; assembly: GCA_046076185.1. Lineage (GTDB taxonomy): Bacteria > Planctomycetota > Planctomycetia > Isosphaerales > Isosphaeraceae > QWQI01. The sequence goes on from JBJTRR010000340.1 coordinate 4,702, forward strand.
CAGAAAACTCGTTGTAAGCCTCATAATAGCAGGCATTTGCGGCGCAGCTCTATTTATTGCGATTAACCCGTTTTTCTATGCCAGTCCGAAGGGCCTGCGCGAGCGACAATTTGAGGAAATCAGGCAAATGAATCTGCCTGAGCGGCTGAAATTCATGGCCGACCATCGAATCGGCGTATCGGCGGAAGGCCAGAAACTCTTTCCCAGAGACGCTTTAACCACTATCCCTCAAAAAATTGCCGTGCTGGTGGTTCAGGGCTTCGGTCGCTTCAGCCCGCTTGGACCAGCGCGAGACAATTCGGTTGTCCGATTTCAGGCCAGCCAGGACTGGCCAATCGTCGTCTGGCTTCCACTTGTCGTTTCCGGGTTGGTCACAGC
>JBJTRR010000341.1:0-1897 GCA_046076185.1 bacterium
CCGAACCATCCGGCCCAAAATTCACAAGGCCATCAGCCCGTTTCTGGTGCCTCTGCCTAATCCTTCAGCAGACATCGCCTGGAACGACAACGATCTGCCCAGGGGCGAGACCATCGATGAAAATGGGCTCATGACCAAGCTTAAAGTTACTGGTGCATCAGAACTTCCGCATTATCGTGGCGGTTCGGTGGAAGCACAGAAGCGGCTTGACCGGTTCATCCGCCAGCGACTGGTCAAATACGACACCGAGCGGAACGAACCCATTCCCTACATGACGAGCGAACTCTCGGCACACCTTCACTTTGGGCACATCGACCCGACCCACGTGGTGCTTTCCGTCATGGCCGCTGGCGATGAAAACCCCGCCAGCCGCGATGCCTACATCGAAGAATTTGTCGTAAGACGAGAGCTGGCCATTAATTATTGCCAGTGGAACCCCCATTACGACAGCCTTGCCGGTTGCCCTGACTGGGCCCGCAAAACACTGGCCAAACATGCCGACGATCAACGTGCGTATCTCTATACGATTGAACAACTTCAGGATGCACAGACACACGACCCGCTTTGGAATGCCGCCCAGAAGGAAATGGTTCTCAGTGGCCGCATGCATAACTATTTAAGAATGTATTGGGCCAAGAAAATTCTGGAATGGACACCCGACGCGGAATCAGCTTTTGACATATGCCTTAAACTCAATGACCGTTGGGAGATGGATGGCCGCGACGCCAATGGCTACACCGGCGTGGCCTGGGCCATCGGCGGCAAACACGACCGCCCCTGGGGCGAGCGCCCCATCTTCGGCACCGTGCGGTTTATGAGCTACGAAAGCACCCGCAAAAAATTCGATTCCGAAGGCTATAAAATGTGGGTTAAGGAATTGGAAAGAAAAAGCTTGTGATCTACTCGCCGTTCTCTTCGCCGGGGTTAGAATCAACAGCCTGTAACGAATTTTCCAGTATCATTCGGAATGCCGAGAGATTTTGTCCTATTTTTTCATAATACATTATGTGGTGGATGGTAAGGTGAAATAGAAGCCATAGGCTGGTGCCGATTTTTCACCTGACACGGGTTCTTGCAAACAGGGAGTCATCGAACAATGTGGCTGAAATCAAGCTCGCACTATAAAGTTCCCATCCAAATTATTCTATTTTCACTGGCCGTGATTGGTGGCCTGGGTTATTCGCTGGCCGGCGATTTGGGTGCTGAAAACTTGATCATCGGTGCGCTGATTCAGGCAGCGGCTCAATTTCCAATTGGCCTGGCCGTGATTTTGATCTGCTCGCGCATTTTCACGTTCGACTTCGGCACAATCGGCACGATCTCGCTGAAGATCTTTTCAATCTCGCTGTTTGAAGAAGCGGTCACGATGGCCCTTGCCCTTTTGGTCGGCGTGCCGCCGGGTTCAATCATCTCGGCCGGGCTCTCGTTCATCATTTTCCTTTTTATGGTGATGATTCTTTTCGAAACCACTGGTCTGGAAACCTGGATCATCGCGGCCGTAACCGTGCTGGCCTCTTACGTTCTCAGCCATTACCTTCACCCCATGGCCGAACGGCAGATGCAGCAGCGACAGGGCACTCAGCAGTCAGGCCCCCGCCAACCTGGCCGGGCCGGTCGGGCCAGATCCGGCCGCTGACACACCAATCCCAAAAATTCATGATCACCAGCGACCCGGCAAAGCTCATTTCCCTTCGCCGGGTCATTTGCCACATTCTCGTTCGTTAAGCAATACGACGAGTTTCGGAAAAACTTGAAAAACGGGTCTGGCTCGAGCGTGCGTGCCCCCTTTTTTCTGCTGAACGAGAATGAAACGGCCACGAAACAAATCTGAACAGAAGTGGACAAAACTTGAATTTTTGATAAAAAGATTAAAGTTTCTGCCAAAAGCAGACGGGCC
>JBJTRR010000342.1:0-5475 GCA_046076185.1 bacterium
AATTTGAATTATCAGTACAAATTAAAGATTTCCAGAATTTATTTTTCATTTGAATCAGACCCCTAAAGAATCGAGGTTTATCGCGTCTCTAAGTTAATCCACTTGTTCCGTTTCAACCGTAGTGGCACAAAATGGCCCGAAAACTAAGTGAGTGATTCCGAGGTTTCCAGGGGCAGGGTTGGTTGACGTATATTCAGGTTTCGCTCGCGGCGAGCATGACGTGCCTGCCGTAGCTTCTTGCTTCGCTCTTCCTGTCGTTTTGCCGGGTCGCCTCGGTAGTATTCCCACGGAGGCAAATAGCCGATGGCACTGTGAAGCCGCTTCTGATTATAACGCTCTACATGCTGTTTGATCACTTTCTGAGCCTCCAAAAGGTTCTCCAGCCGCTCTCCGTCAAGGCTCTCGCGAAGGGTGCGGTTGGCCCGCTCCATCAGCCCGTTCTCTTCCGGGCAATGCGGGGTGATCCGGTGATGTGTCAGTCCATTCTCCTTCAATACCAGCCGAAATTCCTGCGACACATAGCAACTGCCATTGTCCGAGCGTATCACCGGCGTTGTTTCCGGGATGCCGTCCGCTTTTTTCGGCAGCAGCTCGATTGCCTTCTGGGACGCGTTACTCACGCTGATCGCATCCATCCCAAGCAGGATTTCATGGTACACGATCGCTCGTGAATACTCATCCAGAAACGCCACCAGATAGTACGTCCGGCCACCCACCTGAAGGTACATCAGATCCGTGCTCCAACGCTGGTCAGGAGCCGTCGCACGCTCAGGCTTGGCCTTGGTCCGCTTCGTTCGCCGTTGCCACGGGCAGACCAGGTTCATCGCCTTCAGGATGCGATAGACCGTCGATGGGCTCAGATACGCCACGTCTTCATCCACCATCTTCCAGGCCATTTCACGGTGTCGCAGGTCCGTATGCTTGCGGGCGTAGTCAACCACGGCTTTCTTTTCCTCGGGAAGCGCCTCGTAAAGTGAAACCAGCACAGGGGTTGGCGACTTTGAATCAGTCCTGGGCCAGGGTTGGGCCTTGAGCCAGCGGTAGTAACTTCGCGGCGAGACTCCCAATGTGGCCAGCGTCCGTTTTACGGCCCATTCGCTGCGGTTACGTGCGAGTTCAACCTCTTGATGCACCCTGACTTGCAATTCCTGGGGCAATTTGCCGTGATCTTCTAGCCCAAGAGCCCTTTTTTTAGGTCGAGGTTCTCGGCCGTGATCTCGGTGATGACCATTCTGAGCCGTTGCAGCTCGGCTTCATGGCGTTGTTCGGCGACTTTGGGCCTGCCCTTGGGCTGATCAAAAATAGCCTTGGCCGAGCCCATAAGCTGCTTCTTCCAGTTGTAGAACTGGGTCACGTTGATGCCTTCCTGACGGCAGAGATCGCTGATCTCGACCCCAGGCTGCACGCCTGTCATAACGATCCGCAACTTATCTGTTGCAGACCATTTTCGACGCTTTTTCTTGTCGTCCATCGTTTAGTTCTCCGGGAGGTTTTTGTATGCAAATATACCCGGAAGCCGAACCATTCACTCACTTAACCAAAGTGCAATTTGGGGTAAAACAGTACACTGCCCCGAAAAAAAACAGCGTTTTTTGAAATTTTTCTACCAGATAATGTAAACGCCTAAGTATTTACACACTCAACAGATATAAATTTGCCATCAGGTAATTACAGACTAACTACCTGGTAACCCCAGATTATCTACACAAACGACTACTTGGTATGCACTTACGCTGTGTTGACTGTGAGCCGGGTGGCTACTACCATTTTTTGAACTGGGCAAGATCACTGTGGTTCTTGGGAGCTTGTGATGACGACGAATGATTCGCCTTGGTTGAAACCTGATCAGATTGCCGGGATGCTGCCTTCTCGGATGCGTAATGGGCATGTCTCGGCACAGACAGTGCGACGTTGGCAATTAAGGGGCCTTCGGGGTATTTACCTGGAGTCAGCGATGGTTGGCGGGGCCCGCTGTTCAACCATGGCCCACCTTGAGGCCTTTTTCCTGGAGCTTACAAACTTAGACAACCACAGGCGGTTTTATGTGACTGATAACCCGCAGACGCCACCGCTAACCGGGCTAAAAAAGACCCGGCGACATGAGGCAGCCGAGTTGGAAGCCAGAAACTTGGGGATTTAACACTCAAGGCCAGGAAATCGAGATTATTCTCGCCCAACCCCTTTCAATATGGCTAAACCAGCCAGGCCTTACACTTTTTTTGGAGTTCTGCATGAATGGCAACCAGTTGGCTTTCGTTCTGAAACTTCTGACCAATGTCAAAGAGACATCAAATGGTTTTATCGCAAGCTGCCCTGTTCCGAGCCACGGTAAAGGCAACGGTGATCGTAATCCATCACTACAAATCCGCACCAGCGAAAATGGCAAGGTCCTGATGAAATGCTTCACAGGCTGTAAAAGACGCGAGATTCTCAGTGTCTTAGGGCTTACAGATCACGATCTTTCGACCAGAACCACCAATCAATGGCAGGCCTATGGTGATTCCAGTAAAACGCCCCTTTCACCAGAATTCCGACACAAGGCCTATCAATCATTATTGGAACAGTTATCGCTCACCCCCGGTCACCGCGAAAACCTGATCAATCGCGGCTTAAGCGAGAACGCAATAGAGTCCGGGCAATTTCGATCTTTGCAGAACCTTGACCGAAGCAGGGTTGCAGAAGCAGTTTTCGAAATCATGGGCGAAGAACTCCGGGAAATTCCCGGATTCGAACAGACAACGTCAGGTTGGAGATTATACGGATCGGCTGAAGGTATCGTGATCCCGGTTCTTGATCTTGACGGACTTATTCAGGCTATCAAGATCAGGAGTGAAGGCCAACCCAGGTATTCGTATCTGACCGGACCGAACAAAAACTCCTGTGGCAGCCCGATACACATACCGCCTGGAACGCCCAGGAAGTGCGATGTGGCCAGGCTGACTGAAGGAGAATTAAAAGCCTCGATTGCATTCGATAAAACAAATCTCCCGACAATTGGCATTCCCGGTGTCAGCCAATGGAAGAAAGCCCTGCCTGTCATTGAAAGCCTTGAGACACACTCGGTTCGGATTGCTTATGACTCTGACTTCCGAACGAACAGATCGGTGAGAAACCCACTGATTCAAGCGATTCAACACTTGAGAGCACGCAATTTTCAAGTTTCTCTGGAAATCTGGTGAGGGATAAAAGCAAGTGACAAACAGAGGGATCGATGACGCCCTGGTGGCCGGTATTCCAATAAACCTCATCGAAGGTGAAAAGCTTGATCAACTGATTGCGGAATTATCGGGCCATACACCGGATGCCGAACAGGCTGGTAAATATCATTTCCCAGAGACTGCTTCCCAGCATCAGGATGAGATTGCAGAAGACCAACCACCAGGAACCCACCCCTCCGCACTTACATTCCCAACAAATGTCTTTCCCTCGAAATCCCGTATTGCAATTGAATCCCTGGTCGGGTCAATGAACTGCGATCCAGGGTATCTAGGGACCAGCGTACTGGCAGTCGCAGGGGCAGCGATTGGCACGACCCGTTGCATTAAGCTAAAAAACACCTGGGTCGAATATCCTTCAATATATGGAATGATCATTGGTCAACCGGGCACCCTTAAAAGCCCGTCGATCGACAATGTTGTGAACCCGGTCAAAAAAGAGCAAAAAAAGCTCAGAGATCGCTATATAGTGGAGTCAGACATTTATAATAGTGCTGCGATCATGAACAAGCCGGGGAGAAGGAAAAATCAAAATTGCAACTCAGACAATCCCCCATCTGTAACTTCGAAAGAACCTAGGTATTCACATCTATACGCCTCAGACACAACAACTGAGGCCCTTGCTGTTATTTTAAACTCAAACCCCCGGGGCATCCTTATTTGCCGTGATGAAATTGCGGGTTGGTTTAAATCGATGAACTGCTATCGCAAAGGCGGCGATGTCGAATTCTACCTGACTCTATATTCCAGCAAACCCATCGCGGTAGATCGAAAAAGTCAGAAATCCCCACTGTGGCTTGGAAAACCTTTCGCTTGTGTTATTGGCTCGATCCAGCCCGAAGTCTTAATCGAACTTAAACGAAATGAAGTGGATAACGGCTTTTCTGATCGATTCCTCTACTGTTTCCCGGACGACCAGAAATTTGCTGGCTATGTCGTTGATGATGTCGATCCAGCCGTTCTTGAGGATTGGGAAAATACAATCAAAGCCCTTTACAAACTGGATTTTGACGAGGCCCAGGACGATGATACACAATCAAAACAGGCGATTTTGGACGAGGAAGCAAAACTGGCATTTCGAAATTACGTGGACTCACTCGCAAAAAAAATAAACGATGGTGAGATTCCAGATTATGTCAGAGGGTTTGCAGAAAAATTAAAAGGTATGGTCGCCCGCATAGCGTTAATCATACACTACCTTCGCTGGGCAGAGGATGCCAACGTGTTTGCAAACGAACTTCTGCTCGATTTCCACGACATGCAGGCGGCCTGCAAACTGGCGGACTACTATTTGCAGCAATTCAACAAGGTCAAGGGATTAATGCAATCTGACACAGAAGACCTTAAACACAGGAAAATCTACGATTGGATGATTCAAAAAGGCAAATCGAGCTTTACACAAAGTGATTTATCAAAAAACGGAGTTGCCGGAATCAAAAATGCAAGCGAAGCTGCCCTGCATTTGAGACTGATGGTAACAAAGGGCTTCGGTCAATGGAAATCCGAAGAAAATAAATCCCGCCAGGTATTTGTCCCTAAAAGTTTAACAACCGAGTTGGAGAGCGAGTGATGAGCATGGTAGCAACTGAAACCTACCGTATCTGGCAGGGCGAGCGGTTGTATTCCACTGGATACCAACCGATCGGACTGGACGCTGAAACGGAAGCGATCAAACAGGTTAGCCAGATTCCCGACCTGACTGTCGCGACTGCCTTTGACGGCAACACCCTGGCGATTATCCACCCAGACGACCTGGAAGCGTTTTTCATCATGCACCGGCACGATCATTTTGTAACCCACAAAGTCGATTTTGACTTCTGGGTCTTCGATAAATTCTTCTCATCACGAAGTTCACCAGCAAAACAAATCCTTTGGGACTGCTGTAACGAAGGACGTCTCCACTGTTCCATGATTCTCGATAAACTTGTAAGGCTTGCAGATTCAAGCTTAACCGGTGCCCACAAAGGCTTCGTAAAAAACCGTAATCTGTCAGAGGTTTCAAGGACTTGGTCACATGTCAGACCAGACAAGGAGGACCCTTACCGCCTGAGATTTGGTGAATTGAAAGGCCTCGATAAAACTGCGTTCCAATCAGTCGACGAAGGTTTCTTCAAGTATGCGGCAGAAGACGCGATCGCAGTTTGGACGATCTATCCCGAACTTGTTGCTCATGCTGAAAACCTTCTGCTGGATTATCAGCAATGCACAGGCAACACCCCTGGCTTCGAAATCATGCCAGACGCTTTTGAAAAATACGGCC
>JBJTRR010000343.1:0-3534 GCA_046076185.1 bacterium
TTATTGGCAATTGTAAATGGGCGACCGTCAGGTGAGTGAATTTGGAACTCCAGTGGAAGGCCCAGGGCCGAGGCGATTGTGGCGTTGAAGTCGGCAATTTTCACGGCATCCTGTTCCACCGACATGGCATCTTCATCGGTTTTGCCATATACGACTCCGCCCTTGATAGAGCCACCAGCCAGCACGCAACTGAACGAGGCTGGGTGATGATCTCGGCCCGCGTTCGAGCTGATCGGTGTTTTCCTGCCAAATTCGGTTCCTATCACGACAAGAGTATTTTTCAGCAGTCCTTTTGCGTCCAGGTCTGCCAGAAGTGCGGAAACGGCATTGTCGAGAATGGCGCCACGGGCAGGCATCGCCTGAAAAATATCGTTATGCATGTCCCAGCCACCAAGATTCACCTCAACAAACCGAACACCGCTTTCCACAAGCCTCCGGGCCAACAGCACGCCCTGGCCAAAGGGGTTTTTACCATAGGCCTGCTGGGTTTCGGGTTTTTCCTTGTTTATGTCGAAAGAGGCCAGGCCTTTTGATTTCAGAAGGGCCATGGCTGATTTGTAAAGTTCATCGTAGTCGGAAATATCAGAGGATTTGGCTTTCCTCCGGAATTCGCGGTCAAATTCCTGCGACAGGGCAATTCGGTGCTCAAATTGCCCGGGCTTAAGATATTTTGGCAAAGTGGTGTTCTGCAGGCCTTTATTTGGGTCGGAAATCGGAACGGGTGCGAACATGGCACCTAGATAACCGGCACCAATGTTCGAGCCACCGCCCACAACAACACTTGCAGGAAGTTCATGGCTGACAGGCCCGGCAAGCCTGTGCAGCCAGGGCCCAAGACCCGGGTGTCTGGTGGTAGCAATCTGCTTGTAGTTCGTCTTGATCAAATATTGGGCCTGGCTGTGGTCGGCAGTCGTCGTCGTCATGCTGCGGATGACTGCAAGCCTGTCGGCAATTGCGGCGAGTTTGGGAAGTGAGCCACCGAACCTGACGCCCGCGATCTTGGTTTCGATCACAGGTGTGTCGCCCTGATTTTTACTCTCGGGCTTGGGGTCGAAGGTGTCAATCTGGCTCATGGCACCGTTCATGGAAAGATAAATCAGGTGCTGTGCCCGGTTCGGGTTGTATTCAGCAACGGGCTTGATTCCCAATGATTTGGCCGAAGTATCGGCCGCAGCCACCAAAGCCGGCGTGGCCAGAAACGATGGGAGAATTGAAACACCCAGCAGCTTTCTGGCCAGGCCAATGGCAAATTCGCGGCGGCTGGTTTCATCAAGCTCGTCAAGTTCCCTGCGGATTCGAAGAAGATTCATGATTTTTGCCTTTTTTTGAATTCTTGATTCTTTTGAAATGCCTGAGCCGGTTATTGCACGAAAAGAAATTCGCGAGTATTGAGTAAAGCCCAGATCACATTGCCAATACCAATTTTGCCATTGTTTGCAGCTTCGGCATATGCAACGCGTTTTTCGCGTTCAGTCGGATGTCGGGTCAGGATACACATGAATATTTCGTCAACAACGGCTTTGGGTGTGCGGTCGCCCGTCAGTGTCAGATCAAGAACCGAGCCATTTTCAATAATCATGTGCGATGCAGCACCATTGAAGAGTTCGAGCATTTGTGGCACAGTGCCATCGGTGTGATTTGCGGCGATGATTTCCCGGTCGGACTGACCGAATTCCCGTAGAAAATGGCCCAGGGGCAGGGGGCTTGGCAGCTCGCTCGCCCGACGCAAAATGATTCGCTCGGGAATATCGCCCGGGTTATAAAGGCTTTTCTCGTCGGCCTGCCGTTCCGCTTTACGAACATCGTCAAGTTTTTCCACTCTGGCAACGACTTCGCTGGCCTTCTCACCCTTTTTAATGGTGATCATTCGTTCGAATTCTTCTTCGGATGGGCGTGGAATCAGGTCAGGGTTTGGAATCGTCAAGGCAAGCAGGCTATCCCAAACCTGCTCGGCAGTCATTCTTCTGAGAACCGGGCCAGCAAAGAGATAGGGTTTTGTGGCGTCAATTTCAGTGTAGGTTGATTGTCGTTGATAGGTTTTGCTGTAGAGAAGAATTCGAAGGAATTCTTTCATGTTGAAATCAAGCCTGACCATTTCTTTTTCAAGATGCCGCATGAGTTCTTCGTTGGCGGCCACCGTGTCATCTCGCAAATCGTCAACAGGCTCGATCAGGCCCCTGCCCATAACCAGTTTCCAAAGCCGGTTGGCAAGTGTACGGGCAAATCTGGGGTTGGATTTGTCTGTTACCCATGAGGCGAACTGAACACGGCCAGGCATGCTCCTGACATCCGTTGGTATCTCGCCCCATAGCACGGCCGGTTTTACGACATCGCCCGGCTTGGCATCAGGATAGTCATAATCATACGGATATTTGAGTTTAACGCGGTTGTTTTCCCAGACATTCTGGCGATTGTTGTTGAGAACCAGATTCCGAAACTGGTTGAACTTTCGATCAGCAAATTCATCACGACTGATATCCATCTGTACCTGTGGCGGCTTTGTGTATTGAACGCCGCCACCGAAAGCAGCCAGTTGATAGAACTCCTTCTGTTTCCAGCGATCAAAAGGGTGGTCGTGGCACTGGGCACAGCCAATCCGCGTGCCCAGAAAGATGCGAATGGTGTTATTCAGGTTATCAAGTGGCATACCTGCATCGCGAAGCACATAGCCTGTCGCTGGCGTGTCAAGCACTCGCCCCTCGGCCGAGAGCATTTCGCGAACCATGTCGTCGAAATGCATGTTCTTCTGAAGGCTCTGGCGAACCCAGTCTTCGTAAGGCCTCAGATAACGATTGTTATTCGATCGGTCAACAAGCCGCAGCACATCAGCCCAGTAATTGTAAAGATGGCTGGCATATCCGGGTGAACTTAAAAGTTTGTCGATCAGGTCAACCCGTTTGGTTTTCTTTTTATCATTCAGAAATTCGCTTGATTGAGCTAGGGTCGGAATAATACCGTTTGCGTCAAGATAAACCCGATTGTTGCGGCTGAAGCCAATGCTTCTTCGCGGCGGTTTGGGTCAACCGGAGCAACGGCGACAGATTTGGGGTCTGACGGAGCCTTGGGTAATTTCGGTTTGGCTGAGGCGTTTTTTATGGCCTCAGCCTGAAGCCTCTGCTGCTGTTGCCTGGTTTTGGCAGCGGCATCGGCTTTTGACTTGGCAATCGCCTTTTGCTGCTGGCGGGCTTTCTGAACAAGCGACTGACTGAAAAGATTAGGGCATGAAATGAAAAAGCAGATGGCAATCGGCAACCCGAAGCGGACGGAAAATACCATTCTCATTGCCGGTCTCCTTAAGCATGATCACTGGATTCTCAAAAATTGAGATCGGCCAGACAATCATTATTCTAAAGAATGAATACGAAGGGAAGAAGCAAAACGGACGATGGAAAGAAAAAATGGAGGATAGCGGGATCGAACCGCTGACCTCTTGCATGCCATGCAAGCGCTCTCCCAGCTGAGCTAATCCCCCGATAAATTGTCAAAAGAGCCAGCGAAAGCCGACCCGAGTGGAGGATAGCGGGATTGAACCGC
>JBJTRR010000344.1:0-1549 GCA_046076185.1 bacterium
CCACCGCCGCAGCGCCCGGCAGGTTAATGCTCGTCACCAGGCGCATTGTTAGGCTCAGGCACGTCGACATAAGAAAAAGCCACACAAAAAGGGCCAGCGTAAGCGACACCCCCGTCACCCGGTTGGCCTCGTCAAAGTCGCCCGCGCCCACCATGCGTGCCACCAGGGCTGATGCCCCGGCCGACACCACCGCCATCAGCCCGCCCAGAAACCACGAAATATATGTCGCCACCGTCACCGCAGCCAGGTCGTTGCTTGATAAATACCAGCCTGTGATCAGCGTATCAGACAGCCCCACCAGATAAATCAGCGCCTGCTGCACCAGCACCGGTACCGCCAGCTTCCAGATTCGCCCCAGCAGCTCCCTGTCCGTCACCGGCGGCGGCAATGCTCCAACCCCGTCACTTCCTGCGGCACTCACGGGCGGCGGCTCCCTGTTTTGCAACCAACCATTGGGAATTTCCCATCAAGAATTTTATTATATGACCTGACACACAATTTTGGCGAATCTTCACGCCCCGAATTGAAGGAACTCTGGCGAATCTTCACGACCCGAACTGAAGGAAACCCCCTCGTGCCCCAGGCCCGCATTCTCGACGGTAAATCACTGGCCGCCACCCTTCAGCAGGAACTTGCCGCCGAAGTGGCCCAGTGGCGCGCCCGCACCGGCATCACCCCCGGCCTGGCCGTCGTCCTCGTCGGTTCCGACCCCGCCAGCACCGTCTATGTCCGCAATAAACGCCGCGCCGCCCAGGCCGCCGGCCTGCACGACACCCTGATTGAACTACCCGCCGAAACCTCCCAGGCCGAACTTCTTGAACACATCAATCGCCTGAACGCCGACCCCGCCACCCACGGCATCCTTGTGCAGCTTCCCCTGCCCCGCCACATCGACGGCGACGCCGTTCTCCGCCACATTCGCCCCGACAAAGACGCCGACGGCTTTCACCCCATGAACATGGGCCTGCTCGCCCTGGGCACGCCCCGCCTGGTGCCCTGCACGCCCCTGGGCGTGAAACAGCTTCTTATCCGCGAACAGGTGCCCACCCGCGGCGTCCGGGCCGTTGTCGTTGGCCGATCCAACATCGTTGGCAAGCCCATGGCCCTGCTACTCATGGCCAAAGGCCCCGGCGGCGATGCCACTGTCACCGTGGCCCACACCGCCTCAACCGACCTGCCCGGCATCTGCCGCGAGGCCGACCTCCTCATCGTGGCCGCCGGCCAGCCGGAAATGGTTCAGGGAAGCTGGATCAAGCCCGGTGCCGTGGTTATCGACGTCGGCATCCACCGCCGCCCCGATGGCTCGCTTTGCGGCGATGTGCATTTTGAATCCGCTTCGGCCATGGCTTCGGCCATTACACCTGTCCCCGGCGGCGTCGGCCCCCTCACCGTCGCCATGCTCATGCGAAACACCTTCGAAGCAGCCAAAGCACTTTCATTTTGTTTGAATGAGCCGCGCACGAAGTAAGCGGTCGGTTTTCTGCTTGACCAAATACAATCAACCACTTTCTTCCATCGCGGCTCTTTAAAAAATCCCATCAACCGCTTA
>JBJTRR010000345.1:0-1733 GCA_046076185.1 bacterium
TCATCCGGTTTCCATCGCCTGCCCCGAAGGTCGATATCTGTATGGCGTTATCGCCAGGGTGGTGTGAGGTAAGTCGATTTGATAACAATGGTTTGCCTGATTCCAGTGAAGTTACATAATGATAGTCGGCTTGCATAAAGCCGTTAAAACGGTCTGCAAAAATTGAAATAAAATCTGTTATTTATACTCAATGTGCCTCGGAATGACACGTTTTCTTGTTAGACTGTTTTTGTTAAACTCCTTATCTATCATCTAAACTGTATTTTCCGTAAGTGTCGCAAGGAGGCACACATGGGATGGTACAAAGTTGAATTGACTGAGGCCGAGCAAGCCATTGTCATCGAAGATCGGATCTCACATCCGAACCTCAACATTCGCGAACGCATGCTTGTCATATGGCTCTTGCACAAAGGCCTGAAACGCCAGCAGACTGCCGACATTGCAAAGGTCTCTCTAATCACTGTTCAACGGGTCGTCGCTGCGTTTCGAGAAGGGCGTCTTGATGCGTTGCGTGCTTGGAATGTCAAGGGGCCCGTCAGCGAGATGGACTCCTATCGCGACATCATTCGCAAATCCCTTGAGGAATGCCCCGCCCGAACCATCGCCGAAGCCGCCGATCGCATTACCGAACTCACTGGCCTGAAACGCCAGCCGACCCAAGTCCGCAAGTTTCTCAAAAATTTGGGTTTCAGCTGGAAACGGACTCGTGCCGTTCCCTTGCCGCCAAAAAAAACGTGGCAGAGCACGCCCGGGACCAGAGAGAATTTCTCGATTGCAAACTGAAGCCTCGCCTGGACGAAGCCGCCGACCACAAACGCCGTGTCTATTTCGTGGATGCATCCCATTTCGTTTTTGGTACCTTTCTTTGCTGCGTCTGGAGTCTGGCGAGACTTTGGGTGCCGGCTGCATCGGGCCGTCAGCGATTCAATGTGCTTGGTGCCTATGACCCGATTCGGCATGAACTGATCTCAATCACCAATACAACGACAGTGAATACCGGTACTATGTGCGATCTCCTGCAATTGATCGAGCAGAAAAACCGTGAAGAGCCGCAATTACCGATCACAATTGTACTTGACAACGCCCGTTACCAGCGGCACGCATGGGTTCAGGAACTGGCGGACGAACTTGGGATCGAGTTATTGTTTCTGCCAAGTTATTCACCCAACCTGAATCTCATCGAGCGATACTGGCGGCTTGTCAAGAAGCAAGCTCAATATGGCCGTTACCACCGAAGTTTCATGGAATTTCGAGCTGCAATCGAAGAGTCAATACGGGAACTTCACGAAGAAAAAAGGCAGAAGCTAGAATCGATGATGACGTTAAAGTTTCAGAGCTTTGAAAACGTATCATTGTTGGCCGCGTGAGGTATATCTACCAATGACTGTGGATAAACCAGCGCATCAAAAAAGTTATCCACGCTGAATTGCCACCTCACGTGCGCTGAATCGCCCGCAGAATGATGCTGATTCGTGCGCTGAATCGCCCCCCATATACCTTTAGTAACATACCTATATCTTCCTTCCTGTAGTTGTCAGGCGGTTTTGGTGGATAAGATTTTGAAATCATTGAATATCAAATGCCAGCCCTTTACAAAGCTGCATTTGATTCATTGGCATTCAGGGGAGTCATCGAATGCCATTCCAAGTTTAATCCGCCGGAAACCGGCTTTTTAGAAGAAGAATGGGCTCATCGGCACCCAGGGTAGCCAAAGATGCCAGTCAGGCGTATAA
>JBJTRR010000346.1:0-3744 GCA_046076185.1 bacterium
AGTGGCAGTGCCTTCGACTTCTCATGGCGTGTTAAAAATAACGGCCCTGGCATATCCCAAAATACAAAACTCACAATACCACTTCCCGCCGCAATTGCATTCACCAGCAGTTCGCTGCCCGCCACCCTTCAGGGAAATACAGTCGTCATTGACCTCGGAATGATGATGTCAGGCACGTTTAAAGACGTCTCCGTCAAACTCACTCCCTCTGCATTCGGCAGCATTTCAATATCAGCCACGGCTTCCAGCAGCAATATTGAATTGTCTCCTGCCAATAATACAATCACAAATACCATTTCAGTTAAAGACAAGCCCGGCACTTTTCAATTTGAATCAGCCCAGCTTGATATTAATGAAACCGCAGGCATTTATCAGATAAAAGTTCTCAGAACATCGGGTTCGGGCGGCGCAGCAACCGTTGCTTACAGCGTCGTTCCGGGCACTGCCACGACCGGTGTCGATTATACTTCACCAACCACCGGTATTTTACAATTTGCTGATGGTCAGACATCTGCCACTTTTACCATCACCATCAACGACGATGCCAATTATGAAGGCAACGAAATCATCAACCTTGGGCTCCTAAACCCCTCTGGCGGAACATCCATCGGCTCGCCCTCCAGTTGCATTTTAACTCTCGTTGATAATGAAACCCTGCCTGTCATTTCAGTGGCTGATGCCACTACTCCTGAAGGCAACACCGCTGGCCAGACCCTCATTTTCACCGTTCAGCTCAGCCTGCCCAGCGATCTTACCACGACTGTAAAATTCAGTACGCTGGCCGACACGGCACTGGCCGGCTCCGACTTCGTCACGAAATCAGGTACAATCACGTTCGCCCCAGGCGAAATGAGCAAACAGGTTGCAATTGAAATTCTCAGCGACCAACTTTATGAAAGAGACGAAAAGTTTTATTTCGTCCTCGACACACCATTTCAGGCCACAATCGGCACATCACGTGCAATCGGAACAATTCTTAACGACGACCCCATGCCCGGCCTTCGCGTCACAGACACTACCATTAACGAGCCCACCAGCAGTTCTTCCATTTTAAATATTAATGTCGTTCTTACGCAACCCAGCACATTGCCGGTAACGGTTGATTATGCCACGGCCAACGATTCAGCCACTTCCCCGGCAGATTATAATGCAACCACTGGCTCGATTGTATTTCAGCCAGGCGAGACAACCAAATCCATTAAAATTGTCATTAAAGGCGATTCCATTTACGAGCTCACCGAGAAATTTCAATTCGTTCTCTCGTCGGCCGTTGGTGCATCGCTTGATCAGGCCACTGCCACTTGCACCATAGTTGACGACGACCCCAAGCCGACAATCAGCATAAACCAGGTCACCATAACCGAGCCCGACACCGGCAGCACCGCCACGGCAAATGTCATTGTAAGTCTCTCGGCCGCAAGCTCCCAGCCGGTGAAGGTGTTTGTCGAACCCGTTGACGGCTCGGCCATGAACGGGCTTGATTATCGGGCCCTGGCAGCAGAAATTCTGATCCCGGCCGGCTCTGTCAGCGCCACATATCCTGTGACAATCATCGGCGACCGGATTCATGAAGCCGATGAAACCATGACCGTCAAATTGACATCCGTCACGGGCGAGCCTGTCAGCCAGTCCACCGCATCAGTAAAAATCATTGATAACGACCCACAGATTCTGGCCACGATCTCCGATTCCATCCTGATTGAAGGCGACTCCGGCACCACCAACATCGTCTTTCCCGTCACTCTTTCAGCCGTCCCTGAAATTCCGGTTTCCATAGAATTTTACACACTTGATGGCACGGCAACCGGCAGCATTGATTACCAGATCACCCGCGGCACACTCACCATACCCGCCGGCCAGACAACCGCTTCAATTCAAGTGCCGGTCATAGGTGATACAAATGTCGAACGATCAAGCATGATTTTTTCGCTCGTTCTGACAAACCCGCTGGGCCTTGCCCTCGCCCGGAATATGGCTACAGGCACAATTCGCGACAACGATTCGCCCGGCACTTTCTTCTTCGACAAACCTGAATTTCAAGTCAATGAAACTATCGCTGGCGGCATTCTGCGTCTCTCCGTTCACCGTGAATTTGGCAATCTCGGCCCCATTGAAATTCCCTATTCCGTAATTGAAAACACCGCCAAAGCCGGCCTCGACTTCACCAACACCAATTCCACTGTAAAATTTGCTGATGGCCAGACCATCGCCGAAATCAACATATCCATTGTTAATGATCTACTGATTGAATCGCCTGAGCAATTCCAGGTCCAGCTTGGCAACCCCGGCCCCGGTGCCGTCCTCGGCACACCAGCCGCCACAACAATTACAATCGTCAGCGACGACACCCAGCCACCCGCCCCCACTATCACCTCTATCGTGCCTGTCATCAGTCGCGGAACGATGAGTGCAATCAAAATCACTTTCTCTGAAGCCATTACCACCGCCTCAGCCCAGAAAACGGCAGCCTACATTCTGGCGGCCGCCGGCAAGGATAAAATCTTTGGCACGAAAGACGATGTCAAATATCGAATCACCAAAGCCACCTATAACGCCGCATCCCGCACCGTGACCATCAATCATTCGCCTGTAAAACTGACAACCGACCTGCAATTTACAATCGTTGGATCGGGAACCAATGCCATTAAATCCGTTTCCGGCAAGATGATCGATGGCGACCGCAATGGCCAGGAAGGTGGCAACGCCATCGCCACCATCACCAGCAAAGGCGTGGTCATCTACTAAATTGCCATCACCGAATCATAAACGGCAAAAAAAACGGGATCTCCTGGGCAACAAAACTCGATTTTTGTCATAGATCCACCTTGAACTCAATATCAATTTCACTTTCAGTATAAAATGCAATCCCTGAAATACAATCTGATGGCCCTTGCTCTGATTTTATTTATGATCAGGCCATGGCCAGCCCTCGCCTCATCGCCCAATATTGTGCTGATTCTGGCCGACGATCTCGGCTATGGCGACCTTCGCTGCTATAACTCTGAATCCAAAGTGGCCACGCCTCATCTCGACCGCCTGGCCCGCGAAGGCATGCGTTTTACTGATGCCCATAGCCCGTCAACCGTCTGCACGCCCACGCGATACAGCCTGATGACCGGCCAGATGGCCTTTCGCGTGCCCAGGGGCGGCACAGTTTTCACCGGTGCCGGCGGCCCTTCTCTCATCGCACCCGGCCGCCTGACATTGCCCGCAATGCTGCAAAAACAGGGCTATGCCACGGCAGCCGTCGGCAAATGGCACATTGGCCTGACATTTCGCGATCGCCTGGGCCAGCCCATTCACGATGGCAGGCTTGAATCGGTCAGCCGTATTGATTTCAACCGTCGCGTAGAAGGCGGGCCGCTTGATCATGGCTTCCAGCGGTTTTTCGGCACCGCCTGCTGCCCGACCACCGACTGGCTCTATGCCTTTATGGAAGGCGACCGCGTGCCCACACCGCCCACCGGCCCAATCGATAAATCAAACCTGCCCCGCCACCCTTACGCCAACGACTGCCGCGCCGGCCTGATTGCACCCGGGTTCCCCATGGAAGCCGTTGACCAGCTCTTTCTCGACAAAAGTCGCACATTTATTGCCGACCACCTTCGACAATCGCCCGATAAACCGTTTTTTCTCTACCATGCCATGCAGGCCGTGCATTTGCCATCGTTCGCCAGCAAGCGGTTTCAGGGCACTTCCGGGGCCGGCCCACACGGCGACTTCCTTGCCGAAATGGACAATATC
>JBJTRR010000347.1:0-1661 GCA_046076185.1 bacterium
GTCGCCCCCCATATTCAGATCAAAACTCAGATTCCTCCGGCCCAATTCCTGAATACCTTTCATAAAGTTTGTGGAGATAACCTTACCGGGTTTTGCCGGTTCCGTCTGAACCCCGCAACGAAGACCTTTGATGTAGGGATTGCCCTTGAACTGATCCAGATATTTCCCAAACCCATCAGACCCGGGCTGGCCAGAAATGATCGCTGAACGTGTCGGCCCGGACTTCGACGCACACAAATCGCTGACCCACTTTGCCTCGGCCGTCTGGTCTTCAGGCACCACGGCCACTTCCATATAAACCGCCTGCACCAGGCCAAGCCCGGCTGTGGCTTCGGCGAAGTCATCAGGCAGGTAGTTCCGGTCAAGAATGCCTCCCTTGCCAATCCACTTCAGGCGAAGTCGCCTCAAGTCCCAAAGATGCTGATGCGTATCGATGATCGGTGGATCAACTGCCGATTGGGCTTGGTTGAGTGCCGCCTTGCTGGCAATAAAAGTGGCTGCTACTGCAAATTCACGGCGAGACAGGGCTTGCTGCATGTTTGGCTCCAATCTTCAGGTCGCATCAGGTTCCATTCTTCTAAATAATTTATAGTGGCAGAGCCCTGAGCTCAATCCAGACAAAGACCAATCTCTAATATTGCCCATTCAACCTATTTTTCCTGTTCGTTAATTTCGACAAAGCTGTGAAGTGTGCGATGGAATTGCGGGCGAGTGCCCGGCGGAAAACGGTCGATGGAATTAATAATCATCCGCGCGATTTCATGGGCCTCACTGGCCGGGAATTTGTCGTGGAGGCATCGAGTCGAAAGGAGTCGCACGATGGCCGATGGACAGGATCAATCCAAATCACGAAAAACACGGCAATTTGCACCAGGTTTGGGCAATCACGAGCTTGAAGAGCGTGCATTATTGACGCAGGTTCAGGTCTTACAGGCACCTTCGTTTAATTCACAGTTTCCGAAGCCATCGAATCAGAATCCGAACTCGAAGAATTTCGTTCGGCTTGGCAATGGCTTCACCAATATGACCATTCGTGGCCGCAAGATTATTTCCTATTCAGCTGATGGCGGCATGGGCACGGTCATTCAGGATATTGACGGTGAAAAGTGGGTGGCGTGGCTGAATTCGCCGCTTGAGCGTCGTTCAACTGCTGGCGTGATCAGGGCTTATCCTGATAGTGGCGGCAGGGTAAAGCTGGTTGTCGATGGCACCAACGAAAACACCGAACTGGTTATCGAGCCATTTGCCCGCTATCGGCCACGAAACAAGGCCGAGCAGTTCTCGGTGCAGGTTGGCAGGCAGGATAATCTGCTGCACGTTTCGGATATCATGATCACCAGTGGCAAAATTGGTTCGATTCTTGGCTTCCGAACGATGGATCTCTCGGGTACGGTTACGATTCCGGGAACCAGTTCGGTGTGGCGAATTGCCGTGAATTCCATCTCGCCGGGCGGATCGATTATCACCGGTGGTGATCTGGATACGCTGAATGTTTATAACGGCGCCATTTATGATGGCGGAACCGGTCTGAAGATCGGTCGCGACCTGAACTGGATGACCGTTAATAACAACCTTGAATTCCGCAATGGCGCGAATTTTATTGTGGGTCGAGACATTGGCCTGAACACGCAACCTGCCAAGGGAACATCGCCCGGTGGTGC
>JBJTRR010000348.1:0-3068 GCA_046076185.1 bacterium
CCAACGCCCTGGGCTGGTGCGCCCGGGCGGCCCTGTGGAGCCTGGCCAGCGGGTGGTGCCCCGGCTGTGCATTGCGGGCGATTGCCGCCACGATTGCCGAAGTGGTCACGCAGAGGGGCCGGGCCTTTGGGCTGGCCTGTGCCAGTGGCGGAAGGCCTGAACTGGGGTACGTTGGGGGTTATCGGCCTGGGTGGGGCAGGCTTGCGATCCTGCGGCTGACCCTGAGGAGGATTGGCCGGTTTGGGCGGAGCCGACGCATTGCCGGGCGATGGCGAGAATGATCGCCGGACACCGGAGGGGTCGATGTAATCGCCGCGACGCAGTGGGCCAGCGGGTATCGCCGGCTGGGCATTCACCACCGGGC
This sequence comes from bacterium, assembly GCA_046076185.1. Classification (GTDB taxonomy): domain Bacteria; phylum Planctomycetota; class Planctomycetia; order Isosphaerales; family Isosphaeraceae; genus QWQI01. Next base: position 365 of record JBJTRR010000348.1, read on the forward strand.
GATCAGGCATGACGGCCTGTGGCGCTTCAGCCGGCGGTTCGGGCCGGTTATCTCTTTGGCTGGGCGGAGCTTTCGGGGCCAGAGGCGGCTGATGCGTGCGATGCAGGCCGCTGCTGAGCTGGGGCGATCTGCCGCCGCCCTGTTGGGGCGGGCCGCCACCGGGGCGAACAGGCGGGCGAGCCTGGCCCGAGCCCTGGCCTGGTGGCTGGGCCGGGCGGTTCTGGTCAGGCCGGCTGCCTTCAACCGGTGGCCTGCCAAGGTCGCGAGGCGGTTGCGGCGGACGGGCGGCAGGGCTTGATTGCAGGCCACCTGAAGGGGGCGCAGATCGGGGCATCTGCGATGTGGGTATTGATGTGACCGGCTTGACTTCAGCGGATGTGGCCGCAGGTTTGGCCGGGGCAGCAGGGGGCTCGGATTTAGCAGCGGGCTTGACTATGGCTGTGGGCGGGGGTTCGACCGGTTTCGCTGGTTCAGCCGCCTTGGGTTCGGGTGGCGAAGGCTGTTTAGGGGCCGGTTTTTCAGGAGCTTCAGCCGCCTGGTTACCGAAATGATGGCGTATTTTTTCGATCTGGTCTGGTTCAAGGCTGGCCAAAACGCTTGCCTTGATCAGTAATCCTTCCGTTTTAAGAAAATCCAGAATAACCTGGCTCTTAATGTTTAAGTCTTTCGCCAGTTCGTGAACCCGGGTGGACAAATCGATCTCCTTCGTCGCCTGTGTAGGAAGTAATGAACTGAGCCCGGAAAATTGTAATTCTGGCCGCTGGTCAATCTGGGGCCGAGAACAACGCTCTTTTTCATTTGAGAGAGCATTTTAATTTTCCGTTGAACCGTTGCCTGATGACTGCTGGGCCTCGGCAGAGGCCTCTATTTCTGAATTCGTTTCAACTTCGGTAGCACCAGCCTCGTCGTCAGCAGACTCCGGGCCGTCCTGTACCGCCACTTCGCCATCGGCATCAGCAGTACTGTTCTCTGACTCACTCTCACTATATTGCTCGGCGACGTCGATCAGGTGCTGGGCCATTTCTGGCGTCAGCCCATCAATCGTGTCAACCAGGCTCTCCACCTCCATCACAGACAGGTCGTCATAACCCAAAATTCCCTGTTCCACCAACCGTTCCGCCAGATCAACCTCGACACCAGGTATCTTCACGAAGGCCGTCACGGCCTTCTCAATATCTTCGTCAAGTTCTTCAGCGGTACGAATTTCAATATCCCAGCCAACCAGTTTTGTCGCCAGCCGAACATTCTGCCCCTTGCGGCCAATTGCCAGAGAAAGCTGGTCGTCGCGCACCAGAACCACCGCCCGGCCCAGAAGCTGGCAGAGCATCACTTCTTCAATTTCGGCCGGCTGCAGGGCATTGGGAATCAGCACCTGCAGAGACTCGTTCCAGCGAACAATGTCAATGCGCTCGCCGCCCAGCTCATCCACAATATTCTTGATTCGTGTGCCACGCACGCCAACACAGGCGCCCACGGCGTCGATCTTGTTATCCAGCGAATTGACGGCGATTTTTGAGCGATAGCCCGCTTCACGCGCCACGGCGCGAAGGTTGATCACGCTTTCGGCAATTTCAGGAATTTCGCGTTCGAAGAGCCGGCGGACAAAGTCCGGGTGGCGGCGGCTCAGCACGATCTTCACACGCTGGCCAGCTTTTTTGACTTCGATAATCACCGCACGAACAGGCTTGCCAATGTCGAAGGTTTCGCCGGGTATTTGCTCGCTTCTTGGCAGAATTGCGTCGGTTTTGCCCAGGTTGACGGTCACAACCCCGCCTTCCACCCGCTGAACCGAGCCTGAAACCAGTTCGCCGACCCGCTCAAAATATTCGCTGAACTGCGAGTCTCGCTCGGCTTCGCGAATCTTCTGAATAATCACCTGCTTGGCCGTCTGTGCGGCAATCCGGCCGAAATCGCTTGTTGCAACGATCTGGCCCTCTTTGGTCGTGACGATGTCGCCCGTTTCGGCATTGATGTCAACCTGGATCAGCTCCGGGTCAATATCCGGGTAATGCTTGCGGGCGGCCGTGGTTAATGCGGTTTTGATGGCATCAAGCAGAACATGCTTGTCAACGTTCTTTTCCCGCTGAATCGTTTCGACAAGCCTGACCAGTTCGACGCTCATTCAAAAACTCCGCTGCAACCTGCCCGATTTTGTCTGATAGAGACCAGTGCCAGACTGGTTTTGAGAGACGCCGGGAAATTCAAAAAAAATCTCCTCATCAAGTCCAATTCTCCTGACAAAACGGCCAACCTGTATCTCAACTGGTTGCCCGACAAGGAATTGAAGAGACGGCAAATGGCGTTTCCAAATGCTCCTATGTTATGAATTAAACGGTTTTTCTGTTCACTTGTCAAGCCTTGCATTTAACCATATCGGCGAATTTCCTTTCAAAATGGCATCATTTTCAGAATCACGCCGCAACTGGGCACTGTTAAACAATCAGGTGCAACCAACGGGTTTCAAAACCGAACCGGCAAGTTTTATAATCAAGCTGCTGGCGAAATCAACGAAGAACAGAAAAAGGCCCGGGCTAATCAATGCAAGATCAATCGTGGTGGGTAGATACGCATGCCCATGTGACGAATTCCAAGGTGGCTTCGGGTCTTGAGCAAACGATTGCAAACTGCCGTGCGGAAAATGTTCGATGGATCGTCAGTGCAGCGACTTGCGCCAGCGATGCCACGCGCCTTGCCGAGATTGTTG
>JBJTRR010000349.1:0-9307 GCA_046076185.1 bacterium
ATCGGCGCCCGAGCAGAGGACATCCTCTTCACCTCGGGCGCGACCGAAGCCATCAATCTTGCCATTAAGGGGGTCGCCCCCGGGCTTGAAAAGAACGGCCGCCACTGCATTGCCAGCCTGGCTGAGCACAAAGCCGGTATCGACCCCGTGAAGCGCCTGGCGAAACAGGGCTGGGATGTCACCTGGCTCAGGCCCGACCCCTTCGACGCGGTCTCGGCCGAACAGGTTGCGGCCGCCATAAGGGCTGACACCGTATTGGTTTCGGTCATGCTGGCGAATAATGAGATTGGCACCATCAGCCCGATTGGCGAAATCAGCCGGGTCTGCCACGAAAGATCCATTCTGATTCACACCGATGCCACCCAGGCCGTTGGGAAAATTCCGGTGAATGTCGATGAACTGGGAGCCGACCTGCTCTCGTTTTCGGCACACAAGTTCTATGGGCCCAAGGGCATAGGTGGTCTATACGTGCGGCGACGTGATCGCCCGGTACGCCTGGCTGCACAAATCGAAGGCGGCGGGCATCAGCGCGGCCTGCGAAGCGGCACCCTGCCCGTACCACTCGTTGTCGGCATGGCCACTGCCCTGGCCATTTCAGTCGAGCAGCAGGCAGAAGAATCAAGCCGCCTGGCCAATTTACGTAACACACTGGAAAATAAAATTTTAGATAGGCTTGAAGGTGTCGGTGTCAACGGCCTGCGTGACAATCGCCTTCCGAACACAAGTAGCCTGACATTCGAGGGCGTGGCTGGTGAGGCCCTGATGCTGGCCATGAAAGATTTGGCGGTTTCCAGCGGGTCGGCCTGTTCAGCTGCCGACCCCGAACCATCGCATGTGCTTCGTGCCATTGGCCTTACCGACGACGCAGCACGCAGCACCCTGCGATTTAGCCTGGGTCGGTTTAACACGGCCGACGATGTGGAATTCGCAGCAGAACGGGTGATTGAAACGGTGAACCACCTGAGAAACCTGCGCAAATTGGTCTGATTTTCAAAAAAGTTTGCCTGGCCACCATCGATTTTCCGGCCACTTCGCATAAAAAAGATATATAAGTGTTAATGCACTTGTCCAAGTCTCCATGTCTATACAATTCAGGGCTTTACCGATGCCGCTCTATGTACGCGAAACGCTGATCAACGCCCCTCAGAGTGTGGTTTTTGGTTTCCACGAGAGGCCCGATGCCCTGCCCCTGCTGGTTCCGCCGTGGGAAAAGGTGACGGTGGAAGTGCCGCCCAAATCACTTCAGAAAGGAACCCGTGTGATATTGGTTAACCACATGGGCCCGCTGAAGTTGCGCTGGGTGGCCGAGCACACGGCCTATGACCCGCCCCACAGTTTTCAGGATATTCAGCAAAGCGGGCCATTTGCACGCTGGGTTCACACGCACAGGGTCGTTGCAGCAGGTGAAGGGGCCAGCCTTCTGCGAGACGAAGTTGAATATGACCTGCCGATGGGTGCCCTCGGGCGACTTTTTGGCGGCGGTTTTGCCAGACGCAAGATCGACCGGATGTTCGCCTATCGGCACGAAGTGACAAAGCGTGAATGCGAGAAACCGGCAGCGGTCGGTAAATCGACGATAAAGTGAATTGGTCTCAAGGCTTGACCGCGACGGGCCCCAGAGTCTATTCTGGATGAATATAAACTGATTCTGTCAGCACGTTTCGAAGGTGGCTGTCGGAACATCAGATAATCAGGCAATCCATCAAATCTGTCATTTCAGGTTGAATCAAGAATCATGTCGAACAAAGCCAACGAGCCAACGGAAGGCACGCCGCTTGATGAAAACGCCCAGACCGAGGCGTCGCCGGAGGTTGTCAAAGAACCATGGACCGCTGAGAAAGTGGTTGAATGGAATAACTATTACAACCTTTACGTTGCAACAGCCCTGCTGATTCTGGCCGTGGTGACAAGCCTGAATTATCTTGACGACAGCCTGGTGTGGGCCAGCCTGAGAACTGGCGAAACCACGCTGAATAACGGCTTTCCGCCCACGCGCGACACCTTTTCGCTGATAGCTGAAAACACTCGCTGGGTCAACCTCGGCTGGGGTTTTGACACGGTTGCCGCCCTGACATACAAAATTGGCCGGATGGTTGCCTCGCCCGACAACGCCGAAAAATGGGGCGTGGCCAGTATCACCATTTTCCATTCCATCATCCGTCTGGCCACCTTCGTCATTCTGCTTTCCATCGGGCACCGGCGGCAGTGGCTCTGGAGCAAATGCGTGCTGCTGGGCCTGGTCATCAGCGCCACCCCGAACCTGAAAACAACCGTGGCCGGGCCTGAAGTCTGGGGCCTCTTTTTCCTGGCCATTCTGCTCAGGCTGATGTTTCTTGTCACTGACCGCGGCAGAACCAAAGCCCTTTATGCGATTCTGGTGCTGCTGGCCATCTGGGTGAATTTTGACACCTCGGCCATGATGGGCCTGCTGCTGACTGTGGGCTGGCTGCTGACACTGCTTGCCACTGGCAAGAAGCTGAAATCACCACTGGCAAAATCAACGCTCACCCCGGTTCTGGCGGGCTCGTTTCTGGCAATCATGGTGAACCCGTGGGCCATTTTCTCGTATGGGGCCATGCTGAATGTCGCCAACCAGTATTCGCTTCTGCCTTCCAACCTCTTCGGTTCTGTCACCGTTCCGGCAGAAATCAGAAACCAGTATTTGATCTGGACAGGGCTTTTTCTGGTCATCGGTGGTGTCACCTTCTGGCTGAATACCACACAATTCCGGCTCGACCGGGCCATCCTGCTGATTGTCTCTGCCATTGCTTCGCACATCTGGCTGCGTTATGGCACTGATTTCGCTATCGTGCTGGCCGTTGTTGCCGGGTTGAACCTGGAAGAATGGTACGAGGAAGATTTCGGCACGGAAGGCAAACTGGGCTGGAAATGGGCCACCTTTTCGATTGGCGGCCGGGCGGTCACGCTTCTGGCTCTGATTGTCATGGCTGTGCAGCACATCACCGGCTACCAGCTTGCCGACGGTTCATCGACATTTGGCCTGGGCTTCAGCTCCGACCGGTTCCCGTTTGAGGCCGTTGAATTTGTCAAAAAGGCCGGCGTTGAGGGAAACATTTTCAACTGGAATAGCACCCAGGGCAACCTGATCCTGTGGAAGGCCTCGCCAGAACGTAAAACCTATCAGGATGGCCGGCGAAATCTCTTCACCCAGGAGATGAAAAAAGAGTGGGACACACTTCGCGTTGCCCTGCGTGACGACGATGCCACCTCCTGGAAGCCTCTGCTTGATAAATATGGCATCAGCGCTGTGATGGTGCAGGCAATGAGCACATCACTTGCCGAGCCGGCAGCGGCTCGCACCCTGAGCGCCCTGAGCCTGAGCCCGAACTGGATACCGGTTTACGACGATGGCATGGTGGCCATTTTCGGGCGAACCGATGCCAAGCCAAAAGATCTTGCATTCTTTAAGGATCGCAAGCTTGACGCCGACCGCATTGTTTACACTGCCGACGACATTCTGCCGGCATTCAATCGCCCGCCTTCCGAATCAAGCCTGACCGATGAATTCATTGCATCAAAGGCCCTGGCCCTGATTCAGCCACACACGCTGGCCGCGATTCGCTGGATGGTGCCGCCCGGCACAGGCACCACCCCGGGCCAGCTTCAGCTCAGTTCGCCGGCCAATTGCTATGCCGCCATTCGTGAAGCCCGCCGCGCCATCGCAATTCAGCCTGACCAGACCCAGGCCTATCGCGTTCTGGTTGATGCCTACCGGCTTCTCCACTCGCAGGAACTGGGCCTGCTTTCGGGTATCAAGATTGAACCGGCCAATTTTCAGCAGATTGCCAGCCTTCAGGCCGGGCCAAGCCCGCTGGGCCTGCGGTTCAGGCAGCGCATTACAGCACTTTACTTTGCCATCATCACCTCTCCCCGGCCGAACAATCAAAACGATCGCGAGATTCTGGCCGCCCTTCATGCCGAACGGGCCCAGCTTCTGCTGATGGCCAATGTTTTCGACATGGCCCGCGATCATATCCGGCAATCGCTTGAGATTGATCCCGAAACCTCGCTGGCGGCTGAACGACGCACGCAACTGACGCAGCTTGACGAAGCCATCGCCCAGCGGGAAACCGAAATGAATAATATGTCGCTTGAAGAAAAGGCCAATCCCATGGCCCGCATCAACAAGGCGCTTTCCATGGGCCTGATGAACCCGGCACTGGCAGACCTTCGCGAAGCCGAAGCGACCGGCACCAGCCCGGAAGTGATTGTGCCGATTCTGATCGACCTTTACTGCCAGCTTGGCATGCCCGACCAAGCCATTCCGCTGATCAGCAATGCCGGCAACCCCGCCACTGAAACTTCGGCCGGCCTTTCCGCCTACCGCACGGGTCTGGTCAGCAGCCTTCTGGGCGATTACGGCGGAGCCTATGTGGGCTGGGCGAACGAATCAATTCCCCTGGCACGGCTTGATGAGATGAACCGGGGCCTTTCCGCCGGCCGAATCTGGCTGGTGGGTGAAGTGGGCACGGCCACACGCAACTTTCTGGAACTGCCCGACCAGTCGCGCACGTTGGCCGCCCGCTATTTTGAGCTGGCCCTGATTCAGCTTGAAGGCGGCCAGCCAAAACTGGCGATTGAGGCGTTCACAAAATCGCTCGGCCGCGAACCCGAATCAGAAACTTCGGCCGTCTCGAAGTATTATCTTGAAAAACTGGGCAAGCCGTTTGTTGAGCCGGCCAAACCGGCCACTGAAGCGGCGGCACCCACTGTTCCGGCCGCTGCACCAGCCTATCCGGCAGCATCGGCAGCAGGCGGTGCGGCCCCGCCGGCCGCCAAACCTTGAAAGATTGACGGTTTAATTGCTTGACCGGAAGGGCAATTTGGCCGATAATCTCACTTAATGTAGAAGACAGTTGGTCGAAACCGCCCTGTATCCATACGCTCGAAACAGACGAGGTATCTGAGAAAAATGGCCGGGAAATCGCTTGCGGGTAAGCCCAGAAAAGTTGTTCCAAAGATCATGGCCGTGATTCACGCTGATGGTTGCACAGGGTGCGAGTCATGCATGGAAGTCTGTCCTGTCGAGTGCATTTACAAAGTGCCCGGCGAGGAATTCGCAAGCGTTCAGTCATGGTGCGACATTGATCTTGACCGCTGCATCGGCTGCAAGCACTGCGCCCAGGTTTGCCCCTGGGATGCGATTGACATGGTGCCCACGCAAGATGTTGCCCTTCACGTTGCCCTGAAGGGTGGCCCACCGGAATATGTCGAACGCCACTGGGACGACCTGGTGGATGTCGCCCACCGCAATGCCGAAACCCTCGTCACTGGCAAAAAATAATTCAGGCCCGCTGGTGGCCGGCTTGCCTTCCGAATATAACTTCTTATAGATATTCGTCATTTCTTCCTCCGTGCCCGCCGCGGATTGATGGAGATTATTGGACCAATGCTTCGCAAATCGTTTTGTCTCTTGCTTCTACTGGCGTCACCGGCCATTGCCGCCGACCAGAAACCGGCCTCCGACCTCTTCTCAAGCATCCCCGACCTTTCCAAAGTCAAAGATGAGGCTATTGAGATCACGGTTCCCAAGGGTCTTCCGCCGCTGACACCCAATGCCGTTGTCCCTGCCTCGAACCCGATGACCGCCGGCAGGATCGAGCTTGGCAAACAGCTTTATTTTGATCCTCGCGTTTCGGCGAACGGAACTGTCAGCTGTGCCACCTGTCACAACCCCGCCAAGGGCTGGACAGACAACCAGCCCCTGACAATCGGCATCGGCGGTGCCGTGAACGGTCGTAACTCACCCACCGTGCTCAACACGGTTTACAGCAAGCAGATGTTCTGGGACGGCCGTGCCCCTTCGCTTGAAGCACAGGCCCAGGGCCCTGTTCAGGCTGCTACTGAGATGGGCAACCAAACCCACGCCCAGATCATCGAGCGTCTTCGCACGATCCCCGGCTATCAGGAACAATTTCAGAAAGTCTTTGGCACAGACGTCAATCTTGACGGTTTTGCCAAGGCTGTGGCTGCTTTTGAGCGTACGGCCCTTTCCGGCAATTCCAAGTATGATCAATATGCTTCCGGCGACATGAAAGCCCTGAGCGAGTCTGCCAAGCGTGGTATGGTTCTCTTCGGCCTTCGTCTAGACTTCGAAGATGAATATCAGCCAAAGGATATTGTCCTGAAAAAGGCCAATTGCTCTTCCTGCCACATTGGTGTGAATTTCTCTGACGACCAGTTCCACAACCTGGGTGTTGGGGCCGACAAAGCAGGCAAGCTGGCCGACCTTGGCCGCTGGAATGCCGAGCCGGTTGGTGCAAAGAACTCTGCCAGCATCGGTGCCTTCAAGACACCAATCTTGCGAGACATCACCCGCACTGCCCCTTACATGCACGACGGCAGCGAAGCCACACTTGAAGCCGTTGTTGAATTCTACAGTAAAGGTGGTAATGCCAACCCTTACCTCAGCAAGGACATCAAGCCGCTGAACCTGACAGATCAGGAAAAGAAAGATCTTGTCGAGTTCATGAAGGCCCTTGACGGACAAATCATCCCGGTGGCCCTGCCCAAGTTGCCCGCTGGCCCTGACGGCACTTCGCCCGACCCGGCTGCGGCTCTTGCTGTGCCCACGGCGACCAAGGCCGCCGCTGCGGCCCGCTCGCCGCACAACCTGCTGATTGGCGACTGATTCTTAACCGTCGATCCAGCAGGTTCATTCATGAATCTCTCACAGAAGACTGCCGAGAATACTCGCGGCGGTCTTCTGCGTTTTTCTCCCGACCACCTTCTGCCTGTTCTGGCCATTCTAGCCCTTCTGGCGGTCTGCCACGGCCAGGCGCTGCTCCCTTCAGCCCAGTATGGCTTTCGAGACGCCGCGCACTTTTACTACCCTCTGAATCTTCGCGTTCAGATGGAGTGGAACGCCGGCCGCTGGCCTTTGTGGGAACCTGAAGAAAATGGCGGAGTGCCCCTGCTGGGCAACCCCACAGCAGCCGTGCTTTATCCGCTAAAATTCGTTTTCTTCATTCTGCCTTACCCAGCCGCAGCCAAAGCCTATATTCTGCTGCATCAGATTCTCTGCTGGTTCAGCTTCCGTCTGCTTTGCCGGGGCCTGGGGCTGTCGTCGCGGGCGAGCTGGCTGGGGGCCACCACGTTCGCCTTCGGCGTGCCGGTGCTTTACCAGTATTGCAATATCATTTTCCTTATCGGAGCCGCCTGGCTGCCGCTCGGCCTTCTGGCCGGCTGGCGATGGATTGAAACGGGCCGATGGAAATACGTAGTCAGGCTCGCTCTGGTCATCGCCATGCAAATTCTGGGCGGCGACCCGCAGGTCGGCTATATCACCCTTCTCTGCCTCTTTGGGCTTGGTTTCTGGCAGGGTCTTACCGACCGTGGCCGACTTTGGGTCTCGCGTGCCTGTCATCCCGCCATGCTGCTTTTATGGGTCCTTTTGCTCATCGGCGGAACGGTCATGGCCAGCCATTACCCTCGCCCCCCTCGTGAAGTCAGAATTGGCGGAATCAGCCTTGCCGAACGCCTGTTTTTCAGCCGGAATCTCTGGCAGCTGGTCGGCTGGGGTGCCGTTGGCCTGGTGCTGGTCAGTCGCTGGCGACGCGGCTGGAAGTCGCAGCCCATGCCCCACCATTTTACTGGTGTAATCATCGCCACTGTTCTTGGTGCAGGGCTTTCAGCGGCCCAGTTGCTGCCTGTTTTTGAATATAACAGCCTTTCGATTCGGGCTGCTGCCGAAGGCCCTCACGATATTTTCCCGTTCAGCCTTGAGCCCTACCGCCTGGTCGAATTGATCTGGCCACGGCCATTCGGCACGGTCGAGGGCGAAAACAGCTACTGGATGAACCTTCTGCCGCCCCGCAACAACCACAAGCAGTGGGTGCCATCGCTTTACCACGGCCTGCCGGCTTTTCTTCTCGCGGCCTCGGTGCTTGGCTTCCGGCAGGTTGATCCTCGCGTAAAGGCCTGTTCAATACTTCTCGTGGTCAGCCTTCTTGCGGCCATTGGTGAATTCAGCGGGCCTCTCTGGTGGCTTCGCCGGCTGCCCGGCCTTGAAGCCTCTTCATTTGTCGGCCCCCCCGACGAGACAGATGTTGCTGCCATTCGGCTCGACGGTTACTCGCGCGATGGTGACGGCAGTTTCTACTGGCTCCTGGCCGAGGTCTTCCCCGGCTTCCGCACATTTCGATATCCGGCCAAGATGCTCACATTCGCCTCGCTGGCCATTGCCCTTCTGGCCGGCCTGGCCTGGGACATCCTTGAAAATACAGCGATAAGAAAGCGGCTTTTTCGACTCTTGTCAGGTGTCATCGGCATTTCGCTGCTGATGATCATCGCACTTTTCATTTTCGGCACACCGTTCACTGCGTGGCTAAAACAGGCCGACGCCACCATTTCCAGCGCCTATGGCCCGGTTTCGCCAAATTCAGCCTTCCGCCGAACACTTACAAGCCTGTTACAATCGACATTGATCGCCGCAATTCTCTTTGCCCTGCTGAAATCCAGAATCGCAAACCACCGCGTTTTTGCGGCTGTTTCGCTGCTTGTGGTGGCTGACCTGGCCCTGGCCAATGCCATTCACATCCGGTTCGTGCCGCAGGCTCTCTTCGATGGGCAATCGAAGATCACCAAACTCATTGAAGAGGCTGAAAAAGCCAGCCCCACGCCCGGCGGACTGTATCGCGTACACCGAATGCCGATCTGGAACCCGCCTGGCTGGAATCTCAAGCGGTCGCCCGACCGCACTCGTGATTTTGTCGAGTGGGAACACGCCACAATTCAGCCCAAATATGGCATGACACAAGGCGTCAATTACACCATAACCGAAGGCACGACTGAACTTTACGACTATTGGTGGTTCTTCGGTCCATTCCTCCGCAAGGCGAACCCTGAAGCGGCCCAGGCCTTGGGCGTGAGTGTCGGCAGCGAAATTGCCTACCACCCGAGACGCGGGTTTGACATGTGGAATACCCGCTATTTTGTCACGCCAGGCTGGCCTTCTGACTGGAAAGACGACAAACGCAGCTTTGCTTCCTTTCTTTTTGAAACTGAGGCGATTTATCCTGACAGTCGTCTGAAAACGGATAAATCGCTGAAAGACGAATTTGAAGTCTGGGCAAAAGAGGAAGATGTGCAGATCTTCCGCAACAAACAGGTCTTTCCGCGGGCATGGATCGTTCATGAAATGCGGAATTATCCGCATATCACCGGCCTGAAACGGCGCGACCGTGAAGCTGTGATGACAGAAATACTTTACCAGAACGACCTAGTGCTGATATAAAGGAAAATTGTTCTGACGTCTGAGACTTTGGGGCAGTCAATCGTGTCATGG
>JBJTRR010000350.1:0-3525 GCA_046076185.1 bacterium
GGAAACACGAAGCTGGCACCCGACCCTGGGGCTCTTCTTCCCCAAGGCTGAAGAAGATGCCCGGGCCCGATCAGCCAAATGGGCGGTGGCCGCAGCCGAGCAGCAGGTGAACCTGGGCACGGCATCGCCCGAGGTGAAAAAAGAGCTTGCCGAGCTGAAAAACAAGGCCCCCGAGCTGGCTCCGGCCATTGCCAGAGTGGAAGCTGCGCAGGACAGGCGGCAGCACGACGAACTGTGGAAGCAGATTCAGGCCGACCTGGCCATTCCCGGCGAAAATCCGTCGAAATTGCGCGACCGGCTGGTGGAATTCATGCGGCAATTCCCCAATTCAAGCCATCGCGACGAAGCCACCAGTCAGATTGTAAAACTGGCTGACCTGATGGCCAAATCGGCTTCGGAACGCGACCGCCGCCGCGTCGAAAATCTTGGCATCGCCGCCCGCATGCCCAAGGCCGACTTGCAGGATGTGCTTCGGCAGGCCCGGCTTTTTATGGACCAAAACCCCGATACCGACCTGCGGCAGGAACTTGAAGGCCTGATCACCGAAGTTTCGGGCAAGATTGACGAACGCGATATTGAAACAGCCCGCGACTATTCCCGCAAATATCCGACAAACTTCAGCACCCGTCTGGAACGCTATCAGGACTATCTGAAAACGCATTCCAGCGGCGGCAAATTCGTGAGCGAGGCCATGGAAGCCAAGACACGAATTATGCAGGACTGGGACAATTACGCTTATCGCCAGGCCTATGAGCACCTGATTGACCATCCGGAAGACATCAGCGAAGTCACCCGGCTTCTGCGCGACTACATGCGAGACCACGCCGACGGCAAATTCGCCAAGACAGCCCGCGAGTTTATCGCCTGGTGGGACAAAGTGCATCAGCCGCAGACCTATAAAGTGACACTGCGCCGGGGCGACTTTGACGACGCCAACACGAAATACCTGAGCGGCGGCGGGCCTGATCTTTCCGTGGTTATTGAGGTGGCTGGCGTGCGTTATGGGCCATCGCCCATTGTGAAGAACAACGTCAAGCCGATTTGGGACTGGACATTGCCCAAGCCGGTGGTGTGGAAGCTGGGCGACCCGATTTCCATTGAAATTACCGACCACGACTGGTGGGATTCGCCGGTAGATACCTACAAATCCAGGCCGAATGACCCGCTGGCTTTGAAATCTCTGGGCGGCACCATCAAGTGCGATAACGGTTCGCGGCTGACTTTGGCCACCGACTTCCGCATGCCCGAACTGCCCAAGCCGGGGCACTGACAAAAGCCGTGGCAGGCCGGCACGCAGCCACTATTGAATGTGAACAGGCCATTTACGGCTCGTTTCCGTTCTGGGATAAAGGCTATGCGCTGCTGGCGGCATCAGATGGTTGCCAGAAAAGCTGGCTTGATGAATTTATCAGGCTTTGCCGGTCGCTCGGCCAGCCGCCGGGCGAAGCTAGCCCTGAAATTGATTCCCTGCTGTTTGCTTCACCGCTTTCGTCGGGCCAGTGGGTTGTCGCCCTTGGCTCGGCCCAGGGATGCGACGACCGTGGCCGCCCCGGTGCCTGGGCCTTTCACGCCCTGTTTTTATCTCGTGCCGATTTTCGCCGGGCAGGCACATCGCCATTTGTATTTGAAACCTGTTTCAAGAAGAGATTTCAAAAAGAGATTTCTCTTGAAAAGCTGGCCATTGAAATTGCAACTGACAGAAATCATTTTGTTAAATCAAATTCAGCGACAATCCATCGCACGATCATAAATACAATGAAGCAATCGAAAAGAATCAGAATCCTCGATGAAAATACATCGATAAATTCTTTTCGTGAATTCTGGTGTATGCTACCTGAAAAAATCCGGCTTGCTCGCTCAATAACCACAATGTCATTCCGGCATCATTCTGATTTTGACATCGCCGCGATGAAACCCGCCGCCTGGCCAACTGATCTGGCAGCGAACCGGCACGAAATCACCGCAATGACATTTCAGGAAATATTCGCACCTGTTGAAATCTCGCCCGCCAGACCAATCATTCCATTACAATTCCCAAAATGGCAATTGCCAAAAAGAATCAATCGAATTGGCGCGATTGTATCTCTTTTCGTGCTATGCCTGGCCGGATTGATCAATTGCAATTTCCATTCTTCTGAAAGACCTGTTGAAACCAGAGACATTTCTTCTTCAAAAAGCGACGAACCACCAGCCCCATTACGGTTTCAGGCATTGCCTGAAAAGCCTGATCTAACCCATGCCGTGCATGAAGAACTCATTGATATGGCCGAGCGATTGCATCTGGAAATTGATGCGAAAGCCGAATCAGCCAGTCAGATTGCAGCTCGCGTCATAGCAGCCTTGCGATATCAGGGGCCACTGGTTGCCCAAAAAATCGACTCAGGCAAGCCCGGCAGCCAGCAGGCTGCACAGATGGACAAAGCCATTCGCCGGTTCAGCGAAATGAAAGCGTGGCCAAGCACTGCAAATTCAAGTCTTTCAGCCCGCCTGGCACTGGCGAACATGGCTTGGGCGGCTGGTCTGGCGGAATTATCAGAAAAAGCGGTGAATCTTGATTCGCGAAGTGATGTTCAGGATTGGTTTGACCAGTTCAACCGGTTAATGATTCCGCCTGATATTGAAAAGATGCTGATTCCAACCGGGCTCGAGGCAGATTTGCCTGAACTGGTGGAATACCGATTGCATTTGATTCGTATTTCTGAAATTGCAATCAAAGAATAACAATCAGCGATAGGCCCAGGCTCGCCTGGTAATCTCTTCAGCAATGGCATTCAAAGGCAGAATGGCGTCGGCCAGATCGGCCCTGGCAACTTCACCAGGCATGCCCCAGACAACCGACGACTGTTCATCCTGAGCAATGACATTGCCGCCGGCTTCAACAATATTCACCGAGCCGGCCAGGCTGTCCTTACCCATGCCGGTAAGCACCAAGCCCAGCAAATTTTCGCCGTATAGCCTGGCTGCCGAGCGAAAAAGCACATCGGCCGCAGGGCGACACGAGTTTTCGGGTGCATCCTGATTCAGGCGAATTTTGACGTTCGATTCCCGATCACTTTCAACCAGCATATGAAAATCGCCGGGTGCAATCAGCACCAGCCCTGGCCGCGGCACATCGCCCCGGGCCGCTTCTTTCACATGTAATGGGCTTAGCGTGTTCAGCCGGTCGGCCAGGCTTTTGGTAAATTCCGGCGGCATATGCTGCACAATCAGCACGGGCACGGGTAGGTCGCCGGGCAGCCGGGGAATGACCTCGGCCAGGGCGTTGGGCCCGCCGGTGCTTGAGGCGATAACCAGCATGTCAACCCGCTTGGGCGGCCGCAGTTTTCGTTTGGGGGTAGCCGGCTTTTCCGCCTGAATCGGTGCATCAGGTGCCGGGATGAGTTTCGAATCAGAGACTTTCTGCACGGAGGCCTGAGCAATGGCCGAAAGTGTTTCCTGCGTCTGTTTTAACGCTGATTTCGTCTCTTCAGCCATGCCCTGCTGAGATTTTGGCCGGGTGCGCAGCATTGACTGATACATGGCAAT
>JBJTRR010000351.1:0-4591 GCA_046076185.1 bacterium
GTCGTATTTCTCAACGAACGAGAATTAAACAGCCCTCTGATTTGGTGATTATCCATAGGTATGATAGGACACGAGTTGTGGGTTCTAGTTCTTAACTTGTTGTCTCCGAACCGTTGACTTTCGATATTTTTTTCAAGCGACTCTGTTATGTTGCCTTCTTTGTATGGGTAAGTCGCCCAGTTGACCAGCGTTTTGCATGTCAGTGCCATTTAGCTGCGGGTTATCGGAGAGGAATGCGGCTGTGACATATTTCAGAAAAATGAAAAATTCCTTGTCTCTGGTATTTCGAGCCATCGAAGAAAAATCGCAACCATCGCCACCATTGCGAAAGCTGTAGTCGCTCCGCCAGTTGATATAGGCCATGGTCAGAAGTTCCGCACGCAGCGAATTGGCCGATTGTTGGGTCTGATTGAAATTGTTGATCTTGCCGGTTCTATCATTTTCATACATCCCAAGGCTTAAATTGCCTGGTTCAAGCAGCATGAAGATGTTTGGCGCAACTTCCCGGCTGCCAAGCACCCGGCCATCAGGCTGAAGAATCCCGCCGGCTCGGCTTTTGATCTGGCGGGCGAATTCGACAGCTTCGGCTTCGGTGCATGTAGCGGAGAGATAAACGACGACCCGTTCGCGCCTTTTGAACTGCATATCGAAGTCCATTTGGATCTTGAAACCGCTGAGTTTTGAGATTTTTTCACCTGCGAAGATGGTGACCAGAGCATTGATGAGTTTATTGATCTCGAGCATGTCAGGGCAGAGATAAAAGCGATAAGTTGCATCCATCCTGAGGTTTGAAGCCGGTTTGAACCATAGAAAACTGTTGTAATTGCGGGGCCTGGGGTCTGAAGGATTATTCAATAGAGCCATGAATTGATCATGCCTGTTTCGATCCTGGGCATAAATTTCATAGCCTGCCGGGCGTGGCAGCGAGTCATACCATTGCCTGAACTGTCGGCCCATTAAGGCTTCAATCTGTCCGACACCCTCAATCTCGGTGATCATATCATAAATCAGTTCTCTCATTCTGCCGACACCACCTTTATTGTCGTCGTTATACACTCTTGATTCGCTTGCCCTCATGAGTCGGTCATTCTGAAAAACAGCTGAGATCATGCGGATATCATTCTTGGTGAATTGTTGAACACGCGCATCGCCTGCCTGATAATAGTGTTTGAGCAGGTCGCCAATCATCCGGAACCGGGATGCGGTGGTGGAATCTCGTGATGCGATCACCGTGTCAACAGCCGAGAGTGTCTCAGCCAGCTTCTCTTGCTTAGCCTGGTTGCGATCACGTTCGTAGGTTTGCCTGAGTACTTCAAGCCCGGCTCTGCCTGCTGCCAGTTCATCCACATCAACAAAATTCAGGAGTTTTTGAAATGTTTCGACTATGGGAGTCTTGAAAAGTTCATCGTTACGCACGCTCTGCAAATTATTCTGGCCTTTAAACAGATTACCCATCGTTCGTCCAAATCCATTGCCACTATAAGTGGTGAATTTACCGCTTTGGCGATCGTATTCCAGCTTCTGACCCAGAGCAAGGTCACGGAAGAGATCAAGATTGGCCCTGGCCTGATATAGATCAGAAACGGCTGGAGCAAATGAAGCACTCATTGATTTACACTCCCCCCCACTGTCGCTGACTAACCCAGACTCTTTGTACTCTTCATGAGATTAAATACGGTGACTAAAATAAATAAGTTCTAATAATCAAAATAATTTATTTTTTATATTAAAAATAATAGTTTGTATCGTATTTGATTTAGTTGTGTGGCAGCAAAAAGGAGGTGTGGAATGAGAAGGCCAACACGGGTAGAACTGGTGAATTTGATTGCCAATCTTCAGGAATTGGGGCGGATTGAGCCGGGCGATAAACTGAGTGTGACATCCGACCGGTTTTCGGTTCAGCGGAAAGGTTTTTTCAGCCAATCGGTGGTCCGGACTTTTAGTCGTAATAGTGCGAGAGCTTATTATCAGCCAGTTTACAGGCAATTTCAACTTGCTGTAGTTGATCGTCTTTGGAATGGTGTTCGCCAGCCGTGGGCCGAGATTGACGCAGCTTTTGCGGGTTTGGGAAATCTGAGGCTGACTTACGTTCATGAGTTGCAGGAAGCGGAAGCCAAACAAAAGGCGGTGGCAGTGCTTGAAGAAAAAAGGCTGAAAGTGGCTTGCCTGGACCGGTTGATTCAGAATGTAACACCGCTGGTTCGGAGCAAGAGAAATGTGAGTCCGGAATTGTTCTGGGGGGCAGCACCTCGAGGTTATGGTCGATCGAGGGTGCTGCACATGACAAATCTGAACAAGCAAAGGCTGATTCAGACAAGGCGATTTGGCACAGTTTCCATGTTGGCTGTGAGCGTGCCTTTTGACACGAAGGCAGATTATTCAGCCAATCTCCTGCCTGAAATCAACAGGTACAACCTATTTCGGAAGTCGGATAGATTTGTCGAAAAGAACCTTCGAACATCGAATGGGTTCAAGACGGATGCGATTGACAGGGGAATGACACTGAATGTGAACGGGGCATTGCCATTTGAAACGCGTGCTGCGGGGCTTGAAGCCGCCTTGCTTTATTACCTGAACGTATTACACGGTGATGTTTCAATGCTTGAAGAACTTAGTGTCTGGTGTAGTCAGGCCGCCCTTGGTTCGGCTATTTCGACAGTGGTATTTGAGGATGCGTTGCTTGGCGGGATTGGCCACAA
Source organism: bacterium (assembly GCA_046076185.1). GTDB lineage: Bacteria > Planctomycetota > Planctomycetia > Isosphaerales > Isosphaeraceae > QWQI01. Next base: position 2,700 of record JBJTRR010000351.1, read on the forward strand.
TTTTCTGACATCAAGTGGTATTGCCTTTAGCCCTGTGGCCGGGGCACCTGTGACGAAATTCAATCTTTTTGAAGTGCGATTTCGCAAATCGTTTGGTTTTGACCAGAAGCTGCATGGCGAAGTGGCTGAAGCATGCATTCATGTAAGTACGGTGACAGAATCAACGAATTTCAAGTCATCGGTCAGCTATTATGCCACGAATCAGGCGGATGAGCACGATTATGGTGAACCCGGTCAGAACGCTCGTTGCCCGATCAGCCAGATCAATATTGATTTTGATTTTGTGATTCGCCGAACAGGACCAAACACTTTTTCTTATGAAGTGATAAACGACCAGGTAACTTTTGACACCTCCCCTGATGACCCTGCCCGTGAGAACCCAAGATGGATGATTCAGATGGCATCGGATGTGGCTTGAGAAGCGATAAGATAAGACTTAAGGTGTGATGCATCTTATTCAAGTATGAGCTATTGCGAAGTTCGCTATGAACTGGTCGAGCTTGCAACTTACACCATCACGAAATGTTAAACTGCGTAATTTTAAAAACTGCCCAAAGTTTCAATTGCGATCAGACGATATTTATTTTGTCAAATCATTCTGAACTGAATTCCGGGTTGTCGGCTTGATTGCCTGGAATTGATTTCAGAAAGTGGCTGACCGGGCCGGGTTTATCTTTAAGCGGGCCTGTGGCAACATTTGGATGTCCAGTCTTTCGATCTGTCGTACTGCCAGGTTGGGATAACCTGACGATTGACGAAACACGCCAGAGTTGGGCGTGGATTCATCAGGAAGATGAGTTGAAGCGGACTTAAGTGCCTATCGCAAGGGCATTTCTGTCGTCAAGCGATTCTTTTCTCCTGGATCGTCGAGGTTCCCATGGCTCGTGTTCGACGTCATCGCCGTGATACGGTGCAAAGTCCCCTGGAGACATATCTTCGGGAGATTAACGAGACGCCTCTGCTGACCGCCCAGGAAGAAAAAGACCTGGCCACCCTCATCGCAAAGGGCAACAAGGACGCCCGCGACCGGATGATCAGGGCCAACCTGCGGCTGGTGGTGAACATAGCCCGAGGTTATGTGGGCAAAGGTCTTGCTCTTCAGGATCTTATTGAAGAAGGCAATATTGGTTTGCTGCGAGCTGTCGAAGGTTTTGATCCGACAGTTGGTACCCGATTTTCAACCTATGCCAGTTATTGGATTAAGCAGTCGATCAAACGGGCCCTTGTGAATACGGCCAAGCCGATTCGCATACCTGCTTATATGGTCGAATTGTTGACCAAGTGGCGTAAGGCTGCTGCCGAGCTTCAGGATAAACTGGGGCGTATTCCGACCGTGGACGAAATTGCCAAGGTCATGGAAATTCCCAAGAAAAAGCTCGCAATTGTTAAAAAAGCCATCAATGTGTATAACCTCGTTCCCCAGACTGACCAAACCGAGAACGGCTGGACACTGGGCGAAATGTTGATGGACGAGCGTACCAAAGCACCCGATGTTGAAATGGTTGAGGCAGATAACCTCAAGCTGGTGATGAATCGGCTGGGCGAGATGGACAAACGAGAGGCCACTGTGCTTCGGATGAGGTTTGGCCTGAATGATGCTCCGCCGAAAACGCTGAAGGAAATTGGCGAGTGTCTGGGGCTGACACGTGAACGTGTCCGGCAGATTGAGAACGAGGCTCTGGGCAAACTTTCAACCATGTTGATGGCCGATTGATTTAGACCAGAATAACAAATGAAAAACCCCGGTTCGAGGACTTCTGCCTTAAACCGGGGTTATTTATTTTATGGTTGTAGAATCAGATGGACTAAACTCAGAGAGCTTAGTCGTCGATTCGCTGGGCAGCCTGTCGCATACGGCGGCGATTGAACATGGCCAAGCCAGCACCACCACC
>JBJTRR010000352.1:0-4450 GCA_046076185.1 bacterium
TGCTTTTTCTCAATGCTGCTTCGCCACTGCGATAGCCCAGAATACCTGTGAAAAGTGCGGCAGAGAGGCTGATCAGCACGACAGCAATAATCAGTTTCGATTGAATGCTCAGACGCATGGCGCAGCAAACCCGGATGAGAGTATTTGAGAAATCATTTTTACAAAAATACAGGTTTTATCTGACTTTTTTCAAGAAAAATCATTGATATTATTCACAAGTTCAGATTTACTAAAGCTGATCAACGCCAGTTCAATCGTTTTCAATTTTTATTGCGATGGAAATACAATTTAATTTATTATCGTACAAATCATAATCTCGCAAGATTTACAAACACATCAATCGCAATTCATCATTCAGGAAGAATATCAAATGATCGACGAAAATCGCCTGCCAAGTCAGCGAGAAATCATCTACAGCGGTAAAAAAATTGAGCTGGCTCTTGATACGCTTACGCTGAACGATGGATCAACCGCCAAGCGTGAAGTGGTGCTTCATCGTGGTGCCGTTGCCCTGGTGCCGATGGTTGACGATGACCATGTGTGCCTGGTGCGAAATGTGCGATATGCAGTGCGCACAACACTTTGGGAAGTACCTGCCGGCACGATTGACGCCGGCGAATCGCCCGACGCCACCGCCCCACGCGAACTAACCGAAGAAACGGGCTATAAGGCCACCAAAATCACCCGCCTGCGTGAGTGGTTTGTCTCGCCGGGAATCATGAGCGAGGTGATGTATCTCTACCTGTGTGAAGGGCTTGAAGCGGTGGGTTCGAATCTGGAGCTTGACGAAAATCTTGAACCCGTCGTGTTTCATTGGGACGAAGCCATGGCCATGGTGGCCGATGGCCGAATTTGCGACGCAAAAAGCATGCTGGCGCTGATACTTGTCGATCAACTGAGAAAAGCCATGGGCTGAATGGGCCCCGTTTTCTTCACCATGGCAGCGAGTTTGATTCAAACATGACGGTGTGATGAAGAACCGCTGGGTTGATCATCAAATCAGCCCTTCAGCAAATGATCAAGGCAGATTTGCGACCAGGTTTCAAACTGGAATTTAATTTCCATGGCATGGCTGATCGCCATAAATCCTGCATCGGCCAGGCCCTCTTCCAGCGGATGAACGACCGGAGCCTCAAGATGGTACATGTGTACCACACCCAGATGCACCTGCCCAACCGGGGTTGAATCGTCGTTAATCAGGCCTGAAAGCAGCATTTTTCCGGGCACATCGACCCGCACTTCCTCGGCCAGTTCCCGCTGAAGGGCCATTTCATACGCTTCAGCCGTGCAGCCGCCGGCCGCATCTTCTTCAGCCACGTGGCCACCCACACCAAGCGACCGCAGGGCGTGCAGGCGGCTTTCGCCCTGAGACTTGCCGCGGGTGTAAGTGAACACACGATCACCCGACCAGAAGACGACGTAAGGTATAATCTGCTTAAGCTTTGGGTCGTTCTCGCAGTCGCCACGCCGCACGAAGCTGGCCACGCCGGGCTTCAGCAGATAAGCCAGATATCGCTCGGCTTCGGGGCTGAAGCCCTGAAAAAGGCCAAGTTCATTGACAAGTCGTGTGGGCACGCAAAGCACGCGTTCTTCGTCCTTTGAAGCCATTTTTCCCTCTTTTTCTGCTTGATTTGCCGCGTTTTTGCCCGTGCGAGCCTGGCCAGAACCGATGGGTCTGCCAGCGTGGCAGGCGATTGAGCCAATCCCATTATTTACATCATTCAATAGTCTGGCGGGCCAATTTGCAAGTGATCAGCCGGAAAAAGCCATTTTTCAGGAAGAATAAGGTAGTCGGTGCCGGCCTTTTCTGGATAGGATATAACGCAGTGACCTGTATCACCGGGCAGCCATCTGCCTCAGTTGTTCCCCTGCATTTTCGTGGCAGCATGATTGGCCAGACCCTGAACCAGAGATTCCGGATTGACTCAGTCCTTGGCAAGGGCGGCATGGGCTGCGTTTACCGGGCGAATGACCTGGTTTTGGCGCGGGAAGTGGCGATCAAGACGATTGACCTGACGACCCATTCAGCCCTTTCGCAGCGGTTGCGGATGGAAGCCGAGATCATCGCCCGGCTGGCCCACGACCGGATTGTCAGGCTCTATGACATTGGTCAGGTTGAGGATGGCCCGCTCTATCTGGTGATGGAGCTTGTCGATGGCTCAACACTTCAGCGCAAAATGCCAGACCTGACCATCGAAGAAAAGCTCAGGATCTTGTCAGAGACCGCAGAAGCCCTTGACGAAGCACACCAGCTTGGCATTATTCACCGCGACATCAAGCCGGGCAATATCCTTCTGACAAAAGACCTTCATGCCAAGCTCAGCGACTTTGGCCTGGCCCTGCAGGCGGGCGACGAGGCTGAAGAGAGTGTTCTGCGGGGCACGGTTCCCTACATGGCCCCCGAGCTTTTCAAAAGCCAGTCGCCCAGCCCCGCTTCTGACCTCTACGGCCTGGGCGTAGTACTTTATGAAGGCGTGACCGGCGAACTGCCGTTTCGCGGCCCCCAACGAGATGTCATTGTTGACGTGACGACCCGCGTGCCGCCGCCGCCAAGGTCGATCAACCCCGACATCCCGGCCTCGCTCAATCAGCTCATCTGCCAACTTCTTGAGAAAGATCCAGCCCGCCGGCCGCACCGTTCCGCAGAAGTGGCCACCCGGCTTGAGGAAATTCGCATGAGGAATTATCTTCAGACAAAAGTCCCACGACGCCCGCCCGGCAGCCCGCCCCTGCCCCGTCAGGCCGACCCTTCGATTGCTGATTTCGCTCGGGAAATCAAGCAGGATATTGCCGCAGGCAGCCTTTCCGGCGACGAGAAGCCGGCCCCACTGCTTGAGACCGTGGCCCCGAGGGCGCGAGCCGGGCAGCGGCCGTCGATCGATATCATCGCTGATCCACTCGTCCGCGAGCTGATGCGTATTGTTGAGGACGAGCCGCTTCAGCTTGACCCCGTGGAACGCCCCCTGGCCGGCAAATGGCTGGCTGATCTGATTATTGATCAGCCGCAGGGCTGGTCGATAGGAGGTTCGGGCGGACTTCAGAGCGAATCTGCCGAACTGGGCAGAGCCATTCTGGCACTGACGTCAAGTTTCGTTGCCGGGGGAACGCCGGCATGCATCAACCGGGCGGCCCAGCTTGTCGAACGTGGACTTGAAGTGCGTCATGCGCTTAGCCCGCTGGTTGTCGGCCGCTATATTGCCATTCGTGAAATGCCGCCCGGAGTAGAATTACTGCGGAAAATCCGCCGCGAGCTTGTTATCAATCATCCGTCGGTGGCTGACCGCTGGATGGACGAAGAAGGCCACCTGTTGCCGAACCGCCTGCCACGCGACTGGAACCAGCTGGCCCGGCAGGAAAGCGAAAAACCAAGGGCGAGCCACCCCTGGAAGCGGATAGCCGACGCTTGGGCAGCAAATCCTGACTTTCGTCAGACAGTTCTCAAGTATTCGGCGCCTTGGCTGCTGGAAGAGAAGGCTGTGGCAAGGTTCTGGCCAGAGGTGGTTGAACATCTCTGGTATGAAGCCCAGCGGCGGATTGAAGACCCTGGTCTGATGCGGAAGCTGAGTTTCCTGCGGCCCGAGGCCCGCAAGCGGCACGAAGAGGAGATTCAGGTTCTGGCCCAGCCGAGATCACGCGGCAAATCGCCTGGCGGGTCGGGTTTTACCGCAGCCATTGTGCCGGCCAGCACGTTTACACCTGAATTTCAGTCGCAGAATGAAGTTTTAAGCTTAATGCAGGATACGCCTGACGTTATGACATTTGGCGAATTAAAAACAGCATATAATGAAGCCGCCAAAAACTATCGAACCCGCGGCCCTGCCGGTGCTGTGCATCAGCGGTTAAACCTTGGTGATCTGGCACATGTCGTGGTGCTGGTATCAACCCGTGGTGGGTTCAAATCAAGCCAGGTGCGAATATTGGGTCAGTCAATGACTCCTGTCGAACTCACTGTGCCGCCGCTGCAGATGACAGCCATGGCTGATACGCCAATCATAGCCGCCTGGGCCTATTCTGATGGCAGTCTGGCCGTGCGATATCGCGATAATCAGCGACGGGAAAAGAGCCTTGCCTGGTCGGCCCGCTACAAGAGGTGGTTCCACGAAGACCCGGAAAGAGGTATGGCCGGGCTGATTAAAGAGCTTGCGCTGGACATGCCAACCGGCACGGCCGAGGCCCTTGAGCCCGTGAAAATGTGGACACGAGCCCGCCGCTGGCTCGCCCGACCTGATGCTGGCGAAGATGACCACGACGAAGAAGAAGGCGATGATCTGATTGACGATTCGGAAGAAGATGAGTCAATGACAGATGACGAATAACTAAAATGATCTGATATTCGTAAAACATTGCATTTTGAGAGATCACGCCCTGCCCTATCGACTTGAAACGAATCATTGGCTATTCTGGGAACCCAACAGCGAACTCTCACTAACGTAGAGAAACAGAAAACAGG